>CAURES010000017.1:0-23513 GCA_963523725.1 uncultured Streptococcus sp. | reverse complement strand
GCTAGTTTAGGTAACAATGTATTGAGATTAAGGTTGCGATTATTCATTATCTAACGCCCACGACGAGCCAAATCTGAACCAAATTTGTAACCAGCATTAAAAATTTGTACAGCAGCATTCAGTACTCCTGCAATCCCAACTGCTTCCGCAAGACCAAAACCACCTTTTGTTCCCACTAATTCATCGTCAGATAATTGATAAAATTGTTCTAAGTTCATATTCGTCATTACTCCTTTGTATTATATTTTATTGCTATGTAAATGAGTAAAATGAGTATTGGATAAGTAAATACTTCTGAAATATCCATAAAATTTACACTATACTGTCCAGATAATATTTTATAATCAATTAAAATTTGAACGATAGTAAAAATAATACGTAGCGATAACAATACCCCTAATAATATCACTTCTTTTTTTAAAAACATAGAAATGCCTCTCTGACTACAATCAGATTATGGTCTATTCGCATAATACCCCAAAGCTGCTCCTCCAGCAAAAAGCGCTGCTGCTCCACCTGCTACTGCTGCACCTATCTTCCAAATAGATACTCCAGCGACTACAAGAGGTAATGCTCCCCCATCTACATTCACCAACTCTTCTTCTGTAAGAGCTACAAAGTTCTGCTCCATTTTGTCAAAATTTGTCATCTTTTTCTCCTATTGTTCTATTTTTTCTAAATCTTATCTTCTAAAAAATGGGGTTCCAATAAATACACCGCGTATCAATAGACCTGTAATTAGACCCCGTTGATAACTTTCCTTGCTACCACCCACCAGCAAAGCTAAGTCGCTTTCCTTTAATACTTCAATAGTATACTTATCATTCATTTCATTCATCTCTTATCCTCCTAAAAACCAAAACCTCTACGAAATCCAATGTACCAATCTACAAGGGTCTTCGCCCAATTTTCTCCACCTTGAATATCGGTCAATTCTTCCGACGTTAGCTCAACAAATCCATAGTAATGTTCTTTCATTATTTTATTCCTTTCTTTTTTCCTCTTACTTATCTATTCGAAAAATAATTCGAAAATAAACAACTAAATCAAATTTTATTTGAAAAATAATTTAGTAAACCACGGATAAAAAATTGGTAGATACATGAACTAGGCTCCTTTCTTTTTCCTCTTACTTATCTATTCGAAAAAAATTTTCGAAAATGTACAACTATTTAAATTTTATTTGAAAAATAATTTAGTAAACCATGGATAGAAAATTGGTAGATACATAAACCAAACTCCTTCCTTTTCCTCTTACTTATCTATTCGAAAATGTACAACGAAATTAAATTTTATTTAAAAAATAACTTAATAAACCACGGATAAAAACCAGTCACATACATAAATACTCCTCTTTTTCTTCCTTACCTATCTATTCGTAATTCCCACTAAAAGTTCTAAATTTTTTATTTTCCCTGACAATAAAAAAGCAACACGACTTGCATGTTGCTTCTTGCTATTCTTTACTTTTGACGACTTCTACCACATCTCCTACACTTTGGAGTTGGTCAATTTCCTCATCGCTGATTTCGATATTAAATTCATCTTCCAGTGTCAAGATAAACTCCATCAAGTCAACTGAGTCCGCATCCAAATCGTCTTTCAGACTCAAGGATTCTGTCACGACAAAGTCCTCTCCCTGTCGCTCTTGGATAATGGTCACAATACGGTCAAAAATTTCTTTTTCTGTCATCTCTTTTATTCTCCTGAAAATTCACGCGCAGTCTGGGCAACTACGTCTGTTTCTAGCATGGTACGAATCTGGCGGATTGTACTATAAACAGCCTTGGCATCGCTTGAGCCATGAGTCTTGACAACCGGTGCCTTGACACCAAACAAGACCGCTCCACCAACATCTGAATAGTTGAGCTGTTTCTTCAAACCTCTGAGGCTGTCCTTGAGAAGGAGGGCGCCTAGTTTCGCTCGAAGACCACCACCTGTAATAGCTGTCTTGAGCAAGCCCATGATTCCCATAGCTGTCCCTTCGATGGATTTGAGCACAGCGTTTCCCGTGAAACCATCTGCCACAACAACATCCGCAACGCCATTCATCAAATCACGTGCTTCCACATTTCCGATAAAGTTTAAACTTTCATCAGCCACCAGTAATTCATAGGTTTCCTTACGAAGCGGGTCGCCCTTACTACTCTCTGTTCCATTGTTGAGCAAGCCAACGCGTGGTTGCGCAATACCACGAACATTTTTAGCATAGAAGGAACCTAGAACCGCATATTGATGGAGGTGCTGGGCTGTATTTTCCGCATTGGCACCGAGGTCCAGCATGTCAAACCCCTTCCCATCTACAGTCGGCAAAGTCGACATAAGCCCAGGACGATCGATGTTCTTGATACGACCCACGATGAAAAATCCTGCTGCTAGTAAAGCACCTGTATTCCCAGCCGATAGGACAGCGTCTGCTTCACCTTCTTTGACAGCCTTGGCCGCCAAGACCATACTAGCATTTTTCTTCTTCCGAATAGCTCTCGTAGGTTCATCGTCTGAATCAATCTTTTCATCCGTATGGATAATGCTGACGCGCTCTGTCGCTGTCAGATATTGCTTGATTTTAGCTTCATCTCCGTAGAGTTGAACCTCAATATCTGAAAAGTCAGCAAGGGCTTGATTGACACCCTCAACGATGGCCTGAGGTGCGTAATCGCCTCCCATGGCATCTACTGCGATTTTTTTCATTTCTTTTCCTCTTTTAGTAATTGTCCCCAGTCTGCTAGGGAATCAATAAATTTCTTTGATTTTAGGTGAATCCCAACGTACTCTTCGTAGAGTTGATCCATAAATTGGCGTAGCTCTTGCTTGATTTCAGGCTTGAGCGAAATGGTCTCCAAGGTCTCAAAATCAATGGCTTGAAACTGATTGAGCAGATAAGGGATATTGGGATTGAGATGGCAACGTCTCTCATCCTCATGATAATGATCTGGACAGAGGCAAGCGCCATATTTGAAAGAAAAATCAAAAGCCTGACCGATCCGATGGCAGAAGACACACTCATTAAAATTGAGGCTGATCCCAAATCGAGTCAAGATTTGGATTTCAAAAATATTGGTCAAAACCTGATAATCCAAACCCGCTTCCATCAACTCCAAAGTCTTTTGCAAAAAAGCAAACAAGGGGGCATCCTGCTGATTGTCCTGCAAACTAGCATCGGCAAGAGCTGCCACGTAGGTCGCATAAGCCATGACAAAGAGGTCACTATTAATCTTGGGAAAAGTCATCACCTCATGATAGTCCTCAATGTAGCTAAGCCCGTCATCATTGATTCGTAAGAGAAATCGTGCCAGAACCAAGGGCTGAATAACCGGCGCCAGCTTAGACTGGCCAGCATGTTTGACGAAAAACATCCGCTTACCAGCCTGCTCTGTAAAAATCTTGACGAGCTTGTCATCCTCCCGAAAGTTACGATTGTAGAGCACCAAGCCTTGACTCGTGATAGACTGAATCATGCTTCTCTCATGTACTCCTCAAGTCGTTTCATGGCTTCTTTGATAGTCTCCATGCTGGCTGCATAAGATAGGCGAACATAACCTTCTCCATAACGCCCAAAGGCTGCACCAGGGATAAAGGCAACAGCCTTCTTCTGAGCAAAATCCTTTAGAAAGGCAAAGGAGTCTTGATTGTAACCAGCTGGAATCTTAGCAAAGATATAGAAGGCACCGTCTGGTTTGATAATCTCAAAACCAAGAGCAGTCATTTTCTCGATAATATAATCCCGACGCTGGATATATTCCTTCTTCATAGGCTCCGCATCGTTTTTACCAGCTGTCAAGGCCTCCACCGCAGCATGTTGAGCCATGGTATTTGCAGCAGTAACCAAGTACTGGTGACTCTTGATTAACTGGGCTGTGAAGGCCGCAGGAGCGAAAATCAGACCCAAACGCCAACCTGTCATGGCATGTGATTTAGATAGACCATTGATAATAATAGCCTGATCTCTCAACATAGTTCCCAGAGACACATGGGCTTCGCCTGTGTAGGTCAATTCTGAGTAAACCTCATCACAGACAACAAAAATCTCGTACTTGCGTAAAACAGCTGCCAAGGCCTCCAACTGCTCCCGACTATAGGTAATTCCTGTCGGATTTGCTGGATAGTTAAGAATAACCGCCTTGAGCTTATCACCCTGCTCCAAAATGGCCTTTTCCAACATCTCAGGAGTCAAGACAAACCCATTTTCAGTCGTGTCAATCTCGACAATCTCTGCCCCAACTAGATTGACAATTGGTTCATAACCCGGATAAGCAGGAGCTGGCAAGAGCACCTTATCTCCTTCTTCTAAAATAGCCGTCAAAGTCGCAGATAAGGCCTCTGTCGCCCCAATTGTAACCAAGATTTCATTTTCAGGAGCATAGTCCAGTTGGTACTTTTCCTTAACAAAGTCACTGGCTGCCTGACGTAAAGTCAGCAGACCACTCATCCCTGTATAGTAGGATTGGTTCTGGTCAATCGCTCGCTTGGCCGCCTCCTTGACATGATCTGGCGTTGTAAAATCAGGTTCCCCCAAAGTCAAACGCAAGACCCCAGGAATCTCCGAAATAGCCTGGTCAAACTGACGAATCAACGAAACTTGAATCTTATCTAACTGTTTATTAAAGCGCTTAGTTAAGTCCATAGATACCTCCTACTTTCAAAACGTATCTCTATTATACTACAAAAGCCCCCCGACCGCAAAAATACATGATAGAATAGCTTTCCACTTTCTATTTTACTTTTCCTGTTTACAGGTCTATAATGGTAACAGATTCTATTTGGAGGTTTTTATGTCATTTCTATCAAAAAATGGAGCAGGCATCTTGGCCTGCCTTCTCATTTCCATCGTATCTTGGTACTTAGGAGGATTCTTCCCTGTGATTGGCGCACCTGTTTTTGCGATTTTTATGGGAATGCTCCTACATCCCTTTCTCTCGTCTTATAAACAACTGGATGCTGGATTGACCTTTAGTTCTAAAAAATTGCTCCAGTATGCCGTTATCTTGCTTGGTTTTGGTCTCAATATCTCGCAAGTCTTCGCAGTCGGACAATCTTCACTCCCTGTCATCCTGTCCACCATTTCAATAGCCTTGATTGTTGCCTACCTCTTCCAGCGTTTCTTTGCACTGGACACAAAACTGGCTACCTTGATTGGAGTAGGTTCTTCTATCTGTGGGGGCTCTGCCATTGCAGCGACAGCGCCCGTTATCCATGCTAAGGAAAAGGAAGTAGCCCAAGCCATCTCCGTTATCTTTTTCTTCAATGTCTTAGCGGCACTCATCTTTCCAATCCTCGGTACCTGGCTTCATCTATCCAATGAAGGTTTCGCTCTCTTTGCAGGAACTGCGGTCAATGACACTTCCTCTGTAACGGCTACCGCCAGCGCTTGGGACAGTCTCTACCAGACCAATACCCTCGAATCCGCAACCATTGTCAAACTCACGCGCACCCTAGCTATCATCCCCATCACTCTCTTTCTCTCCTACTGGCAAAGTCGCGAGCAAAAAAATAAGCTAGGTTTGCAACTGAAAAAAGTCTTCCCACTTTTTATCCTTTACTTTATCCTTGCATCTCTCCTAACCACCCTACTGACCTCTCTTGGTGTGTCCAGTAGTTTCTTTACCCCTCTCAAACAACTCTCCAAATTCCTCATTATCATGGCCATGAGTGCTATCGGACTCAAAACTAATCTGGTCGCTATGGTCAAATCCAGTGGAAAATCCATTGTTCTCGGAGCCATCTGCTGGATTGCCATCATCCTCACTAGTCTTGGTATGCAGACCCTTATCGGCATTTTCTAATACTCTTCGAAAATCTCTTCAAACCACGTCAACGTCGCCTTGCCGTATATATGTGACTGACTTCGTCAGTCTTATCTACAACCTCAAAACTGTGTTTTGAGCTGACTTCGTCAGTTCTATCTGCAACCTCAAAACTGTGTTTTGAGCAACCTGCGCTAGTTTCCTAGTTTGCTCTTTGATTTTCATTGAGTATAACACAAAAGGTAGCCCATCAGCTACCTTTTTCTTATGCTTCCTCAATCAAGCGTGTATGTTCTCTCTTGATGCAACGATTCATCACGATGTCATCACATCCACCAGCACGCAAGATTTCTTCCGCTTCTAGACTTTCAAGTCCTAGCTGTGCCCAAAAAATCTTAGCATCAGCCTTGAGAAAATCACGCGCCACATCTGGCAAAAACTCACTGCGACGGTAAACATTGACAATATCTACAGGAAAAGGAATCTCTGCTAGGCTAGCATAAGCCTTTTCACCCAAGATTTCGCCACCTGCCGCCTTGGGATTGACTGGGATAATTTTATAACCCCGAGCCTGCATTTCCTTGGTCACTCGATTGCTAGTTGTTTCTTCACGGTCTGATAACCCCACTACAGCAAGGGTTTTACTCGTTGCGAGATACTGACGAATCACACCATCACTTGGATTGATAAATTCTTGACTCATAGAAATCCTCCTTTTTCTTCAGTATAGCACAATTTGAAAAGGCTTGCAGAATTCTACTACAAAAAAGAGGACTAGCCCCCTTTTTATTTAGCCTCGTACCAGGTTGCCCCTTCATTTTCATCTGCGATGAGGGGAACACTGAGTTGAATGGCTTCTTCCATGGTTTGTTTGACCAATTTTTTCATCTCTGCCAATTCAGATTTAGGAACTTCAAGGACGATTTCATCGTGCACTTGCAGAAGCATCTTAGTCTGATAACCACCTGCAACTAAGGCTTTATCTAGCTGAATCATGGCAATCTTGAGAATATCTGCTGCCGAACCCTGAATAGGTGAGTTGATAGCTGTCCGCTCCGCAAAACCACGAATATTGAAGTTGCGCGAATTGATATCTGGCAACTCACGACGACGCTTGAAAAGTGTCTCTACATAGCCCTTATCACGCGCCTCACGCACCACTTCATCCATGTAGTTTTTAATACCTGGGAAGCGTTCAAAGTAGGTATCAATGTAGGCTTTGGCCTCCTTACGGCTAATGCCCAGATTATTAGACAAGCCAAAGTCTGAAATCCCGTAAACCACTCCAAAGTTGACGGCCTTGGCATTGCGACGGTCGTTTGCAGTCACATCCTCAGGACGCTCAATGCCAAAGACCCGCATGGCTGTCGAAGTATGGATATCTGCCCCCTCTTGAAAGGCCTTAATCAGGTGCTCATCCTTAGAAATATGCGCCAAAACGCGTAATTCAATCTGTGAATAATCCGAACTGAGCAACACACTATCCTCCCACTCAGGCACAAAAGCCTTACGAATGAGGCGACCTTGCTCCAAACGCACAGGAATATTTTGCAAGTTTGGATCCACACTAGACAAACGCCCAGTTTGGGTCAAATCCTGCACATAGCGAGTATGAATCTTGCCATCAGCCAAAATCCAGTCCTGCAAGCCAATCACATAAGTCGATTGAATCTTGGCAATCTGACGGTAATCGAGGATTTTCTTAACAATTGGCGCAATAGGAGCCAAGCGTTCCAAGATATCCACCGCAGTCGAGTATCCAGTTTTGGTTTTCTTAGTGTATTCTAAAGGTAACCCCAATTTTTCAAAGAGAAGTACGCCCAACTGCTTAGGCGAGTTGATATTAAACTCCTCACCAGCCAGTTCATAAATCTCCTGAGTCAGTTTTTCAATAACAAGCTCATTTTCAGCCTGCATCTCAAGCAAGGTCTCTTTCTTGACCGTAATCCCAGCAATTTCCATCTTAGCAAGGACAAAAGCCAGAGGTTGCTCCATATCATAAAGAAGCTCTAACTGACCATTTTCGCTAAGTTTTTCAAGCAAAATAGGTTCTGTTTCGACCAAAACAGCAAGCTTACGAGCCAAATGCTCCAAGAATTTCTCGCGTTCAGGAATGGCCTTCTTGACTCCCTTACCATAGAAAGTCTCATCATCGGCCAAGTAAGTCTGACCATAAAGACTAGCGATGGTCGCAATTTCATTGTCCTCCACAGTCGAAAGGAGGTATTTAGCCAAACGGCTATCAAAAGCAGGCGCCTGCAAATCCACACCAAAACGATTCAAGAGAACTTTAGCCTTCTTAAAGTCATACACTCTCAGAGGTGTTTTTTCTAGAAAATCCTTGAAAATCGGCTTTTGCAAAAGCTCAAGTTTATCTGTAGCATAGAGCTTATCCCCACAAGACCAGGCAAATCCAACCAAATCATCCGTATGGTAATTCTCACCAAAAAGTTCAAAGTGGAAGATAGAGTCGGGCCTTAGCATGTCTTGACGGACTTGGTCAACGATAGTAAAGTCCAAACTCTCAGCCACATCAGCTGACGAAACATTTAAAGCCTGTTTGAGCTGTTTGAAGCCCATCTCATCGTAGAATTTCCCAAGATTTTCCACATCTGGACCACTATAGACCAAATCCTCCAAACAAATCTCAATCGGTGCCTTAGTATCAATGGTCGCCAGTGTTTTAGACAAAAAGGCCTGTTCCTTATCATTGATGAGATTTTCCTTCATCTTAGAAGCCTTCATCCCATCGATATTCTCGTAAATCCCCTCGAGTGAGCCATGCTCCAGCAAGAGCTTGATACCCGTCTTTTCGCCGATTTTAGTCACCCCAGGGATATTATCCGACTTATCTCCCATGAGCGCCTTGAGATCGATAAACTGAGTCGGTGTGAGCCCCATCTTTTCCATGAGATAGTCCGGCGTAAAAGCCTCAAACTCAGCAACACCTTTCTTGGAAATCTCAACCACCGTATGCTCATCCGTCAGCTGAATCAAGTCCTTGTCCCCACTGACAATGGTAATATCAAAACCATCCTGCTCTGCTAGTTTATCCAGCGTCCCAATGATGTCATCCGCCTCATACTGAGCCAACTCATAGTGACGAATTCCCATATGATCCAGCAACTCACGAATGAAAGGAAATTGCTCACGAAACTCATCAGGAGTCTTAGCCCGACCACCCTTATAGTCCGCATACATCTCTGTACGGAAGGTCGTCTTACCCGCATCAAAAGCCACCAAAATATGACTTGGCTCAACCCGCTCCAACAAATGGCTCAACATCAACTGAAATCCATAAATCGCATTGGTATGCAAACCAGCCGCATTCTTAAAACGATCCAACTGCTGATAGAGGGCAAAAAACGCCCGAAAAGCAACAGAAGACCCATCAATCAATAATAATTTTTTCTTATCCATACACCCATTATAAAGGAAAGCACCAAAAAATACCATTGGAAAGAGCCAGACCAAGCATTTTTCATACTTTTTCCGAATAAATAGATAGAGCCAGGGAATCTAGTAAACCTAGATTTAAAAATGTGATATAATGAAAGGAGAAGAAATATGACTGTACGTCATCCGGGCATCAGCCCGACTAATGACTTGGTAGCTAAGAAAATCTTTAGCAATCCAGAAATCACTTGTCAATTTATCCGCGATATGCTGGACTTACCAGCTAAAAATGTAACTATTTTAGAGGGAAGCAATATTCACATCTTACCTTCCCTACCTTACTCAGCTCAGGATTTTTACACTAGTATAGATGTCTTGGCGGAGTTGGACAACGGCACACAAGTTATCATCGAAATACAAGTCCATCATCAGAATTTTTTCATTAATCGTTTGTGGGCTTATCTATGTAGTCAGGTCAATCAAAACCTAGAAAAAATTCGCCAGCAAGAGGGCAATACTCATCAAAGTTACAAACACATCGCACCAGTATACGCTATCGCAATTGTAGATAGTAACTACTTCCAAGATGATCAAGCTTTCCATAGCTTTAGTATGCGCGAGGACACGACAGGTGAAGTCTTAACCATCACAAACAATGGACAGGAAAACCATCTAGTCAAGATGGCGTTCTTGGAATTAAAAAAATACAGAGAAACCAGCAAAGACGAGGTTCGCAAGCCATGGTTGGAGTTTTTCGGGAACAAACCCTTTACTCAAGAACCCGAGCGAGCCATCAGCCAGGCAGACCAACTGCTAGACTATAAGAGCTGGTCCGAGGAGGACAGGAAAATGTTTAGTCAACTACGTATGCGTGAAGAACAAGCCTTATTAGCGCATGACTATGCCTTGGAACAAGCTGAGGAAAAGGGCTTAGAGCGTGGACTTGAACGCGGGAAAGTTGAAGGAAGTTTGTCTATGCTACTAAATCTCGTTCGCCAAGGTCTTCTAACACCTGAGGTTGCCAGCCAGCAATTGGGCATGAGCGTCGCGGAGTTTGAGGAGCTCTTGTAAGACCATACAATCACTAATAACATAAAAGTGAACAAAGCTGAAACATCGTTTTGTTCACTTTTTTCTTCTTTTCAATAGAACTCTCACTATAGTCCATATCACAAAAAGAGAAGGTCATAAATCCTTCTCTTTTATATTTTTAATTAATTAGTTTTTGCGTTTCACAAATGGAAGTGCACCAAAGAATAATCCAAGGAATCCTAATGATGCAATCGCAACATTATCTTTTCCACCAGTGTTTGGAAGTTCTTTCTTATCTGCTTCTTTTGCAACTGGAGCTTGATAAGTATTATATCAGCAAGTATCTGCTATAAAAAACTAAGCTAAAAATCTCCTAGTGACATAAACAAATTCAAACTACACCCACTCACCGTTTGCATTTACTGTGTAACCATCGATAGTTGTGTTCACCGCTAAAGCACCTGATGGGTATGAATAGTACCATTTACCGCCAACTTGGTACCAACCTGTCTTCATTGCACCTGAGCCATCTAGATAATACCATGTACCACTTTGGTTCAACCAGCCAGTTTGCATGGCACCTGAATTATTGAGATAATACCAATTACCATCTACAAGTTTCCAACCTGTTTGCATAGCACCTGAGCCATCTAGATAATACCATGTACCATTTTCTTTTATCCATCTAGTACTCATTTTACCTAAACTGTCTAGATGGTACCAACTACCATTTATAAGTTTCCAACCTGTTTGCATGGCACCTAAATCGTTTAAATAATACCAATTACCATCAACTTGTTTCCAACCAGTTCCCATCACACCAGTTTCATCCAAGTAATACCATGAACCATCTTTCAGCCAACCTGTCTTCATTCCATCTTCTTTAGAGAAATAATACCAGTCACCGTCAATTTTCTTCCATCCAACTGATCGGTTCCCTTCATTATCAATAAAGAATTTTTTACCATCAATTACAGCAATATTGGGTGTCAGAACACCATCTTTTAGATAGTAAGTTTTTTCATCTATTTTGATAAATCCAGTTTTCTTCTCACCATTTTCAACGAAATAATAAGTCTTATCAGCAACTTTTACCAATCCCAACTGTTTGAAGCCATCTTTTTCATTCAGGTAGTATTGTTTATCCCCTAAGGTTAGTAGCCCTTTTTTCATTGCTCCATCAGTTTCAAAGTAGTAGGTCTTACCATCAATCTTTTGCCAGCCAGTAACTTTTTTACCATCCCTGATATAGTAGACTTTACCCCCTTCTGCTTTAAACTGACCGCTACTTGTGCTATTGTTAGTAGTAGTGCTATTGTTCTGATTTCCATTAGTCTGGTTGCTACTTCCTCCATTATTAGCACTACCATTGTTTTGATTGGCATTACTACCATTAGTTTGGTTATTATCTCTACGATATGGGTTTGTTTGAGAGGTATTGCTAGTATTACCTGAGGTACTAGTAGGCGCATACATGTGGTACAGAATACCATCTTCTACTCTACTAGTAGTATACATATAGTTATCAATAGCTGGATGACTTGTATCAGATGTTGCTGCTCCTGTAACCGCTGCCTTGATATCAACTGGTCTACCGTTTTGGAATGTCACAAAATGAATTTCCTTAAATGATGAAGTCGATTGAGCACCTGTCGACGATGTACCAGTTCCTGTACTTGTAGCGCTTACTGGCTGAACTGCACCTATAGCTAACACTGAAGTAGTTAGCAACATACCTGTTAGTATTTTTCTCATAGGAAAACCTCCTGTGTTAAGATGATAATTTTATATACATTATATTCCCTTTCTAAAATTAATGCAATAAAAAACATAAAAAGTGTAGAAATATTTAAAGGTAAAAAAACTCTCTGCTATCTCTAGTAGAGAACATCCTCTATATGTGTCGCAACAACTAGACTTGACAAAAAAGAAAAAACTAGGAGAAAAATCTCCTAGTCTTATTTATATATTGGTATTATACCAACTCACCATTTCCGTTTACAGTGTAACCGTCAGGAGTAGTTGTGTTTACAAGTAATGCACCTGAAGCATTTAGGTAGTACCAGTGGCTACCTACATATTTCCAACCAGTTTGCATTGCACCTGAACCATCTAGGTAGTACCATTGACCACCTACATATTTCCAACCAGTTTGCATTGCACCTGAACCATCTAGGTAGTACCAAGTACCGTTATCTTTAACCCAACCAGTTTGCATGATACCTTCAGCATTTAGGTAGTACCATTTGTTACCATCTTTAAGCCATCCAGTTGCTTTAGTTCCTTGAGCATTTTTCAAGTAAGTCCATTGACCTTTAGCATCTTTACGCCATCCTGTAGCAGATTGTCCTTGGAATGTTACATCTGTATGACGAACTTCATTGATAACGATATTTGCATTTGTATACAAATCACCAGAAACTTTGAATTCACCTACAAATTCTACATCTTTACCATCTGTAGCATGAGATTTCACTAGACGATATTTTACTACTGTTCCTTCAGCGAAACTTACTGGGAGTTCAGCGTCTACTTCAGTTCCAGCTGCATCAGCTTTAACTTTAACTGTTTTTGTAACAATAGCTGATCCTGCTTCATCTGTAGTAACTGTTACATATGCAACACCTTTATCAGTTGTAACTGCAAAATCAATAGCTACACCTGGGATTGGGTTTCCTTTAGCATCTACAACATTTACACGAACATAGTGCTCACCTTTGTCTTTTACTTCAGCAACTGGAGTAACTGAAGCTTTTGTAATATCAAAATTACCAAAACGGCTGTATCCAGGCAAGTTATTTACTAATTTACCATTTTGAAATACATCTTTATCTGTAGCAGTGTTTTGTCCATTGTGCGAACCTGCGTCTGTCACTAGTTTACCTGTTGTTGGATCTACCATACCAGGTTTAAGAGTTACAGTATTAGCTGAAACAGCTTGAACAGCACCAAATGCTGCAAGAGCGACTGCGCTTGTCAATAAAACTTTTTTCATCGTTTTATCTCCTTTGTTTTTCATTATATTATTTTTCGTAAGACTATCTTACTACCATACAGTATATAAATATTTGCAGGATTTGTCAAGAGTTTTCTTATGTTTTTTAAACTTTTTACCTATTTCTTCGAAAAAAGGAGAAGAAAACTAACTCGCGAAAAAATTCCCCCTGAAATACTCTAGCCTCCAAGTTGACATTTCGCAACTACTCATCCCTCAGATGATATCTTTTATATCTAAACTATATAGATAGTTAGACAGAACTTACTTCCTTGGTATTATCTTACAAACCCTTGTAAAAGTCAAGTAAAAACGGCAAGTATTTGGATAACACTTGCCATTTCATAAACTTTCTACTATATAAAGATTGAACTCATAATAAAGCCTCAAATTCAGCGACAGTCATACCTAATTGCTGGCTAGCTACCTCGGAAGTCAGGAGACCTTGGCGGACTAGATTTGCTAACATAACAAAACCACCTTCCGCCCTAGCGGTTTCCAAGGCATAGTCCTGTGCTAACAAGGCTTGTTCTTCGCGCATACGTAGTTGACTAAACATTTTCCTATCCTCCTCGGACCAGCTCTTATAGTCCAGCAGTTGGTCTGCTTGGCTAATGGCTCGCTCGGGTTCTTGGGTAAAGGGTTTATTCCCGAAAAACTCCAACCATGGTTTGCGAATGCTATCTTTGCTGGTTTCTCTATATTTTTTTAATTCCAAGAATGCCATCTTAACCAGATGGTTTTCCTGACCGTTAGTGCTGGTCTTATAACAGCGCTTCAAACTCCGCTACTGACATACCCAATTGTTCACTCGCGAATTCGGAAGTTAGAGCATGTTGGCGAACCATGTCCAAGAAAGCAAAGAGTTTTCCTCGTTCAATCCCCTCAGTTCGACCACGCTCCAGTCCCTGTTCTAAACCTTGTTCAATTCCCTCTGCTCGTCCACGCTCTAAACCTTTCTCCTCAGCTTGTTCCAAGGCATAGTCATGCGCTAACAAGGCTTGTTCTTCGCGCATACGTAGTTGACTAAACATTTTCCTGTCCTCCTCGGACCAGCTCTTGTAGTCCAGCAGTTGGTCTGCTTGGCTGATAGCTCGCTCGGGTTCTTGGGTAAAGGGTTTATTACCGAAAAACTCCAACCATGGTTTACGAATGCTATCTTTGCTGGTTTCTCTGTATTTTTTTAATTCCAAGAACGCCATCTTGACTAGGTAGTTTTCTTGTCCATTATTGGTGATGGTTAAGGCTTCACCTGTCGTGTCCTCTCGCATACTAAAGCTATGAAAAGCCAAGTCATCTGAGAAGTAGTTGCTATCGACAATTGCGATGGCATAAACGGGTGCGATGTGTTTGTAGCTCTGGTGTGTATCACCTTCTCGTTGGCGAATTTTCTCTAGGTTTTGGTTGACCTGGCTGCATAAGTAAGCCCACAAACGATTGATGAAAAAATTCTGATGATGAACTTGAATCTCAATAATTACTTGAGTGCCATTATCTAGTTCAGCCAAGACATCAATACTAGTGTAGAAATCCTGTGCCGAGTATGGCAAAGAAGGCAATACATGAATATTGCTCCCCTCCAAAATGGTTACATTTTTGGCTGGTAAATCCAACATATCGCGAATAAATTGACAAGTGATTTCTGGATTGCTAAAGATTTTCTTAGCTACCAAGTCATTGGTTGGGCTGATGCCCGGATGTCTTAGAATCATCCTCTTCCTCCTTTTATTATACCACAGTTTTATACTCAATGAAAATCAAAGAGCAAACTAGGAAACTAGCCGCAGGCTGTACTTGAGTACGGCAAGGCGACGTTGACGTGGTTTGAATTTGATTTTCGAAGAGTATTAAATCTAGGTTTACTAGATTCACTGCCACTATCTATTTATTCGCAAAAGAGACGAAAAAACCTGAGAATCATCTCAGGCTTGGTCATTAAATCTTTTTCTCAATACTGAAAAGTGGAGAAAGTGGGCGTTTTTCATGGATACGTACGATAGCATCTCCCAAAAGATGAGCGATTGAAATCTGCTCAATCTTATCAATCAAACGCTCTTCTGGCAGATAGATGGTATCCAAAACAACCAATTTCTTAATAGCTGATTTTTGGATATTGTCCATAGCAGGACCAGAAAGAACTGGGTGCGTACAGCTTGCATAGACTTCAACAGCACCAGCTTCTGCAAGGGCATCTGCCGCATGACAAATCGTTCCAGCAGTATCAATCATATCATCAATCAAGATACAAGTCTTGCCTTCGACCTTACCGATGATGTTCATGACTTCACTGGTATTCATCTTATCAACACTGCGACGTTTGTCGATGATAGCGATAGATGTTTTCAAAAATTCTGCCAACTTACGGGCACGAGTCACTCCTCCATGGTCTGGGCTGACAACCACATAGTCAGAACCAACCATGCCACGACGCTCAAAATAATCCGCAATCAGAGGAGCCCCCATCAAGTGATCCACAGGAATATCAAAGAATCCTTGAATCTGCGCAGCATGCAAGTCGATGGTCAATAAACGATCCACTCCAGCTACTTCAAGCATATTTGCGACAAGTTTTGAAGTGATTGGCTCACGCGCTCTCGCCTTTCTATCCTGACGTGCATACCCATAGTAAGGCATGACAACATTGACAGATTCTGCACTCGCACGCTTCAAAGCATCCACCATAATCAAAATTTCAAGCAGATTGTCATTTACAGGCGAACTAGTTGATTGTAGGATAAAGACGTGTTTCCCACGGATTGATTCTTCGATGTTGACCTGAATCTCTCCATCTGAAAATTGGCGAACACTTGATTTCCCCAACTCTATCCCAATCTCCTGCGCCACACGTTCTGCCAATTCTTTATTAGAAGAAAGGGCAAACAGCTTTAAATCAGAAAAAGACATGATTTCCTCCGGTATATATGTATCACTTGTGCTTTTCACAAGATTTTCCATCTACCATTGTAGCGCTTTTTACACTATTTTTCAATCAAAAATAAAAGAAGGGCACCATATTTGTACCCTTGCATCATTCTTTTAAAAAATATTCTAGTTCATCAACTCATCGTTCTTCTCAACAAAGCGATAAGCCTGATAAAAACCATAAAGAGTAATAGCTGTAACCACTGGAATCGCTAATGGCAACTCTGTCTCCAATTCTACAAAAGGAGAGTTAAACAAGAAATGAGTTCCCAAGGCTAAACCTAGGAAAATAAGGCCCTGTTTCTTGCCAACCTTTTGTCCTTTATAGGCTCTGTAAAGCAAGTAAACACCTACTACAGCCAGACCTGAAAAAGTCCAGTGAGAGGCAATTCCTGAGATGATACGCTCTAAAATCCTCGAAATAGTAAAGTCAAAGCCCTCTGGCAAATCCGTACGAATATAGCCAATATCCTCAATCATTTGGAATCCCAAACCTGAAGCAATCCCAAGTAAAAACAAAGATTTTAATTTTCGCACAGGAACCAAAGCCAAAACAAAGACAAGTGGCAATAATTTCAAGGGTTCTTCTACTAAAGGAGCCACAATCGCACTTTCAAAGGCATTTAAAAATGCACTATCTGGGAAAAGAACGCCCAGTAAATCATGGATATAGGTATTAGCAAAACTAGACAACCAGCCTGCAAGGAACATCCCACCCAATAAAGACAAAATCAAGGCATTCTTTGGCAATTCCCATTTTTTCCCAATACGGAAAAGGAAATAAAGAGCCGGAATCATGTAAAAGAGAGCTAGAAAGATAGAAACTCCCATTAGTCCATATTCCGCACCTGACATCGAACCATCCGTATAATAGATGGTTTCATACTGCAAACCAATACATAGCAATAAAATAAAAATAAATAAAATACTGTTTTTCTTCATACACTTTCTCTCTAAATGAATTTTTTACAATTCTACGACTGTCATACTTCCTGTATCCACATCGTAAATAGCACCAGAGATAATGACATCATCTGGTATTAGGGGAGACTCGATAAGGAGTTGCATATCCTCACGTACACTCTCCTCTATATCTTGGAAGGGCAAGAAATCCTGGTCTGATACATCGACACCTAGTTCCTCTTTCAGATACTCCTGAAAAGGACCATTTTCAAAGGTCTGAGCACCACAGTCTGTATGGTGTAACACCACAATCTCTCTTGTCCCCATTTGTTGCTGGGAAATAACCAGCGAACGAATCATGTCTTCTGTCACTCGACCACCTGCATTCCGCAAGATATGAGCATCCCCAAGTGCCAAACCTAAAGCTTGCGCAACGTGCAAACGTGAGTCCATACAGGTCACAATGGCAACTCTTGTTTTGGGTTTAAGTGGCAGATTTAACTGCCCATGTAGGGCAACATAAGCCTGATTGGCTTGCATAAACTGTTCAAAATACGACACGATTCCCTCCTCGAAAATTTGATAATCAAATATTTCTCCTATCTTATCATTTTTAAGAGGATTTGTCACGGATTATGCAAAGACCTTTTTCAAAACTTCCTGAATCGTTGTCACCCCAATAACCTGAATTTCCTTGGGCGGGGTGATTCCTGTCAAGGAATTCTTAGGCACATAAATCTTAGTAAAGCCCAGTTTAGCAGCTTCATTGATACGTTGCTCGATACGATTCACGCGCCGAATTTCTCCTGTCAAGCCCAGTTCGCCTACAAAACATTCCTGAGGATTAGTTGGCTTGTCTTTATAACTCGAAGCAATGGCAACTGCAACAGCTAAGTCAATGGCAGGTTCATCCAATTTAACACCGCCAGCAGATTTAAGATAGGCGTCCTGATTTTGCAAGAGAAGACCTGCCCGCTTTTCCAAAACAGCCATAATCAGACTAGCACGATTAAAATCAAGTCCTGTCGTCGTACGCTTAGCATTTCCAAACATAGTCGGTGTCACCAAAGCCTGAACCTCAGCCAAAATAGGACGTGTCCCTTCCATGGTCACAACGATTGATGAACCAGTTGCTCCATCCAAACGCTCTTCTAGGAAAACTTGACTCGGATTGAGTACCTCAACTAATCCGCCCGACTGCATCTCAAAAATCCCAATCTCATTAGTGGAGCCAAAACGGTTTTTGACCGCTCTCAGAATACGGAAGGTATGGTGACGCTCCCCTTCAAAGTAAAGCACCGTATCCACCATATGCTCCAACATACGAGGCCCAGCCAAGGTTCCTTCCTTGGTCACATGCCCTACGATAAAGATGGCAATGTTATTGGTCTTGGCCAGTTGCATAAGCTCAGCCGTCACCTCACGCACTTGAGAAACAGATCCCTGCACCCCTGAAATCTCAGGAGACATAATAGTCTGGATGGAATCAATAATGAGGAAGTCTGGTTGGATGCGCTCCACCTCAGCTCGAACACTCTGCATATTGGTCTCTGCATAGAGATAAAACTCGCTATCAATATCTCCCAAGCGTTCCGCTCGCAACTTGATTTGCTGAGCAGACTCCTCCCCACTGACGTAGAGAACTGTCCCTACTTGAGACAACTGGGTTGAGACTTGTAGGAGAAGAGTCGATTTCCCGATTCCAGGATCCCCACCGATTAGGACGAGACTTCCTGGTACCACTCCGCCTCCAAGTACACGGTTGAATTCCTCCATCTCTGTCTTGGTTCGATTGACATTAATGGAGGTCACTTCAGCCAGTTTCATGGGCTTGGTTTTCTCACCTGTCAAGGACACACGCGCATTTTTGACCTCGACAACCTCAACCTCTTCTACAAAAGAAGACCAAGACCCACAGTTGGGGCATCGTCCCAGATATTTAGGGGAATTATACCCACAATTTTGACACACAAATGTCGCTTTTTTCTTTGCGATGATAAACCTCTTTCTATATCTCTAACTCATACTCAATCACTTGGCAAAAATCAATCTTCTCGTCTGGTACAAATTGGCGCATGAGCATTCGATGAGCAACAACTACCACAGTCTGATGTTCTCGATACTTAGACATACATTCTAGAAACCGAGACTTCATCTCCGCAGCTGTCTCATATTGAATAGGACTATTAGGAAGTAATTCCCCCTTATTTTCTAGAAACATAGTACGAGCTTTTTCAAAATTATCTGTGCCACTTTCATAGACCTGCCATTCATGCAATAATGGCTCTACTCTCAAAGGAAGTCCCGTAGTACAAACTACATAAGAAGCCGTTTCTAAAGCTCTTGTGACTGCAGAAGATACGATTATTTCAGCTGACGAGAGTAAAGAATTTTTGCTCAATTCCTGAGCTTGCTGCCGTCCCTTCTCAGACAAGGGCGCCAAATCTATCCCAAAACCCGTATAAGAACGCTCCTCTAACTCACGGTAATCTGGCTCCCCGTGACGTACAAAGATAATCTTCATCTTAGTGTCCAGTTGACCCAAAACCACCAGTTCGCACACCATCAGCTGCATCTCCATCTGCAATTAAGAAAGGAGCAAAGACAGCCTGGACAACACGTTCTCCAACTTCAAGAACAACCTCTTGGTCTGTGATATTCTTCATCTGCGCAAAAATATGCCCTTCATTCCCAGGATTTCCATAATAGTCTCCATCAATAACGCCAACTGAATTAATTAAAACCAAGCCCTTCTTACGAGGGTTTGAAGAACGATCATAGAGGTAGAGAACCTCAGTCGGTTGCATATAAGCCTTAACCCCTGTCGGAACCAAGACAATCTCTCCTGGAGCGATAACTGTACGCACAGCAACCTTTAAGTCGTAACCAGCCGCATGCGCTGTCTCACGCTTGGGCAATAAATTTTCATCTGTAAAACTAGAAACCAATTCAAAACCACGAATTTTCATCATCTTCTCTTTTCTATTATCATTTATTCTAGATTATTCTATCTTATTTATTCGGAAAAAGCACGAAAAAAAGAGCACACAATTCAAATCGCTTAGGGCTGCTGGATTCCTCCCCTGACCCGCTTCACGCAGAACTGTTGCTCCACTATTTATTATATCACATTCCTATTCATTTTAAAAGAAAAATTATTTTTTCCGTCTATTTCTAAAAAAGTCCTGCATAATAGCTGCGCATTCATCTTCCAAAATTCCCGTTTCAACCTCCACACGATGATTGAGACGCTCATCTGTCAAGATATCGTACAAACTCCCAGCAGCGCCAAATTTCTGGTTTTTAGCCCCATAGACCACGTTTGGAATACGGGCGAGTCCAATCGCCCCACTACACATGACACAAGGCTCAATGGTCACAAAAAGCGTGCAATCCAGCAAGCGCCAGCTCTCCTCACTCAGGTTCGCATTCTCTATTGCCATAATCTCCGCATGCATAACCGCTCGCTGCAATTCCTCACGCGCATTATGCCCACGGCCAATGATTTCTCCGTCCTTGACAATCACACAACCAATTGGAATTTCATCGTGTTCAAGAGCAATCTCAGCCTCTTTCAATGCCTCTCTCATAAAGACTTCTTTTTCTTCAACTGTATAATTCATCCGTTTCTCTTTTCCTACTTATCGATTTTATTATATCATGAATACCAAGACAAAAAAAGCCACCGAATGCGGTGACTTTATAGGGAGATTATTATGAAAAAGAAAAGTTTAGGATATTTGTTACAACAAGTTAGGAGGTCTTCTTGTAACTGTCTATAGTATACCCGACCTATCTTAAACAAATCTTAAAAATCTCTTAGGACCAAACACTTTCTAAAATATTTGTTTGTTCACGACCAGGACCTACTGAGAAAGTAGAAATACGAACGCCAACCAATTCACTCACACGACGAACATAGTTACGCGCATTCTCAGGAAGATCTTCCAAATTACGAACTCCAGTAATATCTTCTGACCAACCTGGCAACTCTTCATAGATAGGCTTGCAACGTTTCAATTGCTCAAGACTAGCTGGATAGTAGTCAATACGTTGACCATCAAGATCATAGGCCACACAGATTTTCACTGTATCTAAACCACTCAAAACATCGATAGAGTTCAATGAAAGATTAGTGATACCAGAAACACGACGGCTATGACGCATCACAACTGAGTCAAACCAACCCACACGACGTGGACGACCAGTTGTTGTACCATATTCATGACCGACTTCACGGATACGTTCTCCCACTTCATCAAACAACTCAGTTGGGAAAGGACCGTCTCCTACACGACTCGTATAGGCTTTACATACACCTACAACCTTGTCAATCTTACTTGGACCAACACCAGAACCAATTGTCACACCACCAGCTACAGGGTTTGATGACGTAACAAATGGATACGTACCTTGGTCAATATCTAGCATAACACCTTGTGCACCTTCAAAAAGCACACGTTTACCGTTATCAAGCGCATCATTCAAAATGACAGATGTGTCTGTCACATATTTCTTGATTTGTTGACCATATTCATAATACTCTTCAAAAATATCATCGAAGGCGATAGCTTTACTATCATACAATTTTTCAAAAAGACGATTCTTTTCAGCAAGGTTACGTTCTAAACGCTCACGGAAAATATCTTTATCTAAAAGATCTGCGATACGAATCCCAACACGAGCAGCCTTGTCCATATAAGCTGGACCGATTCCCTTGATTGTAGTACCAATCTTATTGTCGCCCTTAGCTTCTTCTTGCAAACGATCCAACTCGATATGGTATGGCAAAATAACATGCGCTCGATCAGAAATACGCAAGTTATCAGTTGTCACACCCTCCTCATGAAGATAGCTCAACTCTTTTACAAGAGATTTAGGATTTACAACCATACCATTCCCAATAACAGAGATTTTTTCAGGGAAGAAAATTCCAGATGGAATCAAGTGCAACTTAAATTTCTTACCATCAATCACAATCGTGTGACCTGCATTATCACCACCTTGGTAACGTGCAATCACTTCTGCATTCGCTGAAAGGAAGTCTGTAATCTTCCCTTTACCTTCATCACCCCATTGGGTACCTACAACAACAACTGAAGTCATAATCTTGTCTGAGCCCTCAGGCTCTTCCTTTCTCACATACATGGCAGGACTCTCACCTGCAATTATATCTTACAATTTATTATAAGAAAAAATCGCCTTTTTATCAAGAAGAAACAATAGAAAGATTTGCTATTTCCAACTATTAAAAAATGATTTAGAAAAATTACCAGCTATTTATTATTATATTTCCATAAAAAAGTAAATTTGTTCGGAAATTTACTCAAAACATCTCAACACGAAATAAATCCCTGATTCATTATCAATTTTTCAAGATACAAACGATAAGCAACACGATAATGGTAAACGATAAAATCTCTGCGACAACAAATACCATATCGAACTAAATAATAAATCAAAAATTTAAAATGAAAATGTTCCCAGTCCCAACTATTACCAAAGAAAGTAGCATACTCTTCTTCGATACTGTCATAGAAATCAGTCATCTGATCATAAATATTTTGTAGCATAAGCATACACTCCTTTACTTTTTATGATCTTATTCTAACAAAAAATTTTAATTAATCATTAATAATTCCTGAATTGTTAAAATACCAACCTCAACAAGATAAAAAATAGGAAAAGTTGACAGAATAGAAATAAATTTATTACCTAAATTAGACTATGATAAAAACCTTATTGACTGCGTTAAATACTAAAAGAGACTGAGGAAAAAAATCTTAAAATAAGAAAAACGCATATTATTAGATATTCAAATCTATGTAATCTTGCATTATCTATAATAGCTGATGGTATGCTTAATGTCTGTATAGTCGCTTAGTTTAAAATGCGCATGTTATAATAAAGCTATGCATATCTAGTAGAGTGAAATAAGAGATGAACAAATCGATTAGGAAAGTCAAATTAATTTCTAGAAATATTTTTAGCAGTTGTAACATACTATTATAGTTCCAATCTACTATATTGACGAAACGGGAATCGCCCCCTACCTCTATCGTCCTTATGATGCACGGACTCCTAGAGAGGAGAAAGTATATGAAAATATTATCGGACGGCGTTTTGAGCGGACTTCAATTGTTTCAAGAAAAGTAGAGGGAGAGTTTATAGTTCCTATTTGTAAAGTGGTTCAAAATGCAACTCCTACCTACTTTGAAGAGACTTCATATTACAACTTACAACGCTAAATTAGAAGCGACTAATAATCTCATTAAACTTATCAAGCGAAATGCCTTTGGATTTCGGAACTTTGAAAACTTCAAAAAAAAGGATTTTTATCGCTCTGAATATCAAAAAAGAAAGGACACATTTCGTCCTTTCTCGAGCTTAGCTTTTCTTCAACCCACTACAGTTGAAAAAGAGCCTAGATTATTAATTACATAACAAAAAAGAGGCTGAACCCCCCTTTAATTAACTACTCCGCCAGTAGGACTCGAACCTACGACATCATGATTAACAGT
>CAURES010000016.1:0-25219 GCA_963523725.1 uncultured Streptococcus sp. | reverse complement strand
AAGTGTTGCCAACGTGGGTACCACCACAAAGCTCGATAGAGTAGTCACCGATAGTGACAACACGGACTTCCTTGCCGTATTTCTCACCAAAGAGAGCCATCGCACCCATTTCTTTGGCAGTGTCAATATCCGTTTCAACTGTCTTAACTTCAAGAGCTTCCCAGATTTTCTCATTGACTTGCTGCTCAATCGCACGCAATTCTTCAGCAGTTACAGCTTGGAAGTGAGTAAAGTCAAAGCGAAGGAATTCAACTTCGTTAAGAGATCCTGCCTGTGTTGCGTGGTTTCCAAGGATATTGTGAAGGGCAGCGTGAAGCAAGTGTGTCGCAGTGTGGTTTTTCATGACACGGTGACGACGATTGGTATCGATTGCCAAGGTATATTCTTGGTTCAAAGCAAGTGGTGCATGGACTTCAACTGTATGAAGAGCTTGTCCGTTTGGTGCTTTTTGAACATTTGTCACAGTAGCCACAACCTTACCTGACTCATCCAAGATTTGTCCATGGTCAGCGACCTGTCCACCCATTTCAGCATAGAATGGCGTTTCCGCAAAGATAAGAGAGGCAGTTCCTTCTGATACAGCTTCTACTTCTGCATTGTCAGCCACGATAGCCACCAATTTAGAAGACAATTGGCTAGCATTGTAGTTGAAGACACTTTCTACAGTGATGTTTTGAAGGGTTTCATTTTGCATACCCATTGAGCCACCCTTGACAGCTGAGGCACGCGCGCGTTCTTGCTGTTCTTTCATGGCTGCTTCAAAACCTTCACGGTCTACAGTCATACCAGCTTCTTCAGCGATTTCTTCTGTCAATTCCACTGGGAATCCGTAAGTGTCGTAAAGTTTGAAGACATCTGAACCAGCAATGACAGATTGACCTTTTTCTTTCAAGTCAGCTACAATGCCTTGGGCAAAGTGTTGACCTGAGTGAAGGGTACGAGCAAATGATTCTTCTTCGCTCTTAACGATTTTTTCGATAAAGTCACGTTTTTCAAGCACTTCTGGGTAGTAGCTTTCCATGATTTTTCCAACGGTTGGAACGAGTTTGTAAAGGAAAGGCTCGTTGATTCCCAATTTTTGACCATGCATAGAAGCACGACGAAGAAGACGACGAAGGACATAACCACGACCTTCATTTCCTGGAAGGGCACCATCACCGATGGCAAATGAAAGAGAACGGATGTGGTCAGCGATGACCTTAAAGCTCATGTTGTCGCCATCTTGGTCATAAACCTTACCAGACAATTTCTCCACTTCACGAATGATCGGCATGAAGAGGTCCGTTTCAAAGTTTGTCTTAGCCCCTTGGATAACCGCCACCAAACGCTCCAAACCAGCGCCCGTATCAATGTTCTTGTGTGGCAATTCCTTGTATTCGCTACGAGGAACAGCAGGGTCTGCGTTAAATTGTGACAAAACGATGTTCCAGATTTCGATATAACGGTCGTTTTCGATATCTTCTGCAAGCAGGCGAAGACCGATATTTTCTGGGTCAAATGCTTCACCACGGTCAAAGAAGATTTCAGTATCTGGTCCAGAAGGTCCCGCACCGATTTCCCAGAAGTTGTCTTCGATTGGGATCAAGTGACTTGGATCTACTCCCACTTCAATCCAACGGTTGTAAGAATCTTTATCATCTGGATAGTAGGTCATGTAAAGTTTTTCAGCTGGGAAGTCAAACCACTCAGGGCTTGTCAAAAGCTCATAAGCCCAAGTGATAGCTTCGTCACGGAAGTAATCACCGATAGAGAAATTCCCCAACATTTCAAACATGGTATGGTGACGTGCAGTCTTCCCTACGTTTTCGATGTCGTTGGTACGGATCGCCTTTTGGGCATTGGTAATACGTGGATTTTCAGGGATGATAGTCCCATCAAAGTATTTCTTAAGGGTCGCTACCCCAGAGTTGATCCACAAAAGAGTTGGGTCATTTACAGGAACCAAACTTACTGATGGTTCTACAGAGTGACCTTTGGTCGCCCAGAAATCAAGCCACATTTGGCGTACTTGTGCACTAGATAGTTGTTTCATATTGTCTCCTTATTTACTTGTTTAATGTGATTGGCTTTCCAGCATTTCCACATAGTCAATGGCGACACAGAGGGAAATGACTAGATCTGCATAAGCGTCCTCCAGAACCGTTACGGTATAGGTAGAGGTCAGATGGAAGAGTTCCTTCTTAATTTCCGCAATCAGCTGATCGCGATCATCCAGCAATTTGAAATTCAAATCCCAGATATTGCCCTCGATACGAAGACCTAGATTATCAAACTCATACTTATCTCGCCAGAAGGTCAACTTCTTACGAATGACAAAACTCGAGCCATCCCGAAGCTGAATCTCAAAACGAGGAAGCAAGGTCAAGATTTCTTTACTGATCTGACTGACCTGTTCACCATTAGCATCATAGATGGTAAAAGTTTTGGGAATCTTAAAAAATGATCCCTCCACCTGATAGGCGATTTCTCCCCTGTCATCCTTGATAGCGAAGCGTTCGCCTCCAAGACGAAACTTTTGTTTGACAAGAAATGTTTTCATCAACACCTCCAAAAATCAAAAGACAAGCTCATATCACGAAGGGCGAAAAACCGCGGTACCACCTTCATTCAATGAACTTGTCATTCTCTTATTCTTATGCAATTGTATGATTGAGTAGCATGACTTCCTAGCTTAGATGGCTCGCAGCACCGCCATTTCTCTGGACTAAGACTAGTGAAAATCAATTCTCAACTTTCTTATTATAACGTTTTTTTAAGCTTGCGTCAACTGGAAATCATCTCCATTTAATCAGACCAATTTCCTGTATCTTTGATTACTCTTTCAGGAGAACAAAATTAGCCAATATAATTGTTGATATTAAACAAATCCAAAATAACATATCACTCTCTCGCTTTAATATTATCTAGACTGTCAATTGCATATCTACATTCTTTAAGATAAAGCAAACTACTAACAAAATCTAAATGTAAAATCATTCATTAATCAATTCCTCAATTTCCTTTATCCCTTCAAATTCTCCAGCACTTTCGAAAAGTTCTATAGCTTGTTTGAAATGTGTGTTGGATAATTCCGTATCTTCCAAGGCTGAATAGATTTCACCTAACCCTCTATAGCTACAAGCTTGAGAAATTACATCATCAGTCTCTAAAGATTGTTCCAATGACAGATTCATGAATGTAAGAGCCTCATCAAGATTGTTTAATTTAAATCTCACATAGCCCTGTTCGTAATTATTCACAGCTTTCTTTAGATTATCATTTGGAAAATGCTCTTCAACTATCTTCTCTTCATCTTCAATAAGTTTTAAAGCCTTATGAAAATCCCCCTGATCTCTATAGATCATAGCTAATTGATGTAAGCCAATGTGTTCATTTTCTTTATCTTCATTTTGTTGAGCCAATAAAATGTATTTCTCAAAGATATGGGTACATGAAGCATAGTCTTTTTCTGCCAATAATAAATACCCCATCAGATTTAATAGGCTAAAATCTGTACAGGTATCAATGGAAAAATCTTGTTCAACCAACTTTTTAGCTTCTGATGTTTTTCCCTCCAGAAACAAGTCCCAAGCTGTATCAATTTTAGAGTCCATCTATTTCCCCCTTCAACTACAAACAACCTTCATAAAATAGAATCACTCAACAAGAATATACTATTCTCTATCTATTGAGGCTTAATCTTATAAACCATTAATCTGCATTAAAATAATCATAAACCTCTTTAAAGAGAGTCGGCAATATTCCTTGCTCTTCTTTATCTAAATTATATCAGAAACTAGCTCATCCATATAGTCAAATACAGTGAAATGTTTTTTTATTCCATTCATAACAAGCGCAAATTTCAAATCATTAAGTTCAGTTTTATTAAACTCTTTTAACTTCTTCATATCAATTCTAGTGATTGGATGAGAAATACCATCTAGAGTACTATAAATCGTTTTTCCTAGTAAATAATCTGTCGTGGTATCAAATAATTTTGCTAATTTGATAACGGCGTCTAAATTAGGTTCTAAAGTTCCATTCTCCCAACGAAAATAAGTACCTTGTTATACACCAATCATCTCAGAAATTTGTACCTGAGTTAACTTCTTGATCTTTCTCAGTTCCTTAAGACGAGCTCCAAAAGAATCATTATTAAACATTGTATTCTCTTAAATATTCTAAACGGTATAAAACGGAATTATTCCATAAGGAATATTTATTTGAAGATTAAAGATTCTATTGAGAATATTATAGCATAAAAGGAGGTAAAAGCGTATGTAGCTAGTAGTCAATTTTAAAAATTTTAATGAAGCAATTTTAATGAAGGAGATAGAATTCAACAAATAAAAAAATCTTGAAATAAATGCGCCGTTATTTCACTTATCACTATTTTTATCCTCAATTTTCATATTACTAAACACAGCAACTATCATAGAAAAACATACAATTACAAAAATTACCTTTTACATAAAAAACGAACCAGCTTGACTGATTCGTTTTCGTACATTCTACTCCTACTTCCGATACATTTTAAATTGTAGGAAGAGATCGCTATATTTTCCTGTCCATTTATGGTCAAATTTCTCATAAACTTCTAGGTGTTTCATGGTTTCAGCATCTGGATAGAAGGCCTTGTCTTCTTTTTTCTCCTCTGGGAGCATTTCCTTGGCTGGTAGGTTTGGTGTTGAATAGCCAACATACTCTGCATTTTTGAGAGCATTTTCGGGTTTCAACATAAAGTTAATAAAGGCATAGGCTGCATCTTGGTTTTTGACTGTTTTTGGTATAACCATATTGTCAAACCAAAGGTTGCTGGCCTCAGTTGGTACCACATAGCGTAGATTTTCGTTTTTTTCTAGCATTTGGCTGGCTTCACCAGAGAAGGTCACACCGATAGCAGCGTTGTTCTGAATCATGTAGCCCTTCATCTCATCCGCCACAATAGCCTTGATATTTGGAGTCAACTTGTAGAGCTTGTCCACTGTCTCTTCCAACTGCTGGCTATCCTTGGAGTTGAGGCTGTAGCCGAGGGAATTGAGTCCGAGTCCCAGCACCTCACGCGCCCCATCAAAGAGCATGATAGAATTCTTATACTCTGGCTTCCAAAGGTCATCCCAATGCTCAGGCGCTTCCTCTACCATGGTTTCATTGTAGACAATTCCCAGTGTTCCCCAGAAGTAAGGGATGGAGAATTTATTACCTGGATCAAAAGACTGATTGAGGAACTCTGGTCCGATATTTTCAAGACCTTCAATTTTTGAATAATCAAGTGGTACCAAGAGGTCTTCATCCTTCATCTTGTTAATCATGTATTCACTAGGAATGGCAATATCGTAGGTCGTTCCACCCTGCTTGATCTTGGTATACATGGCTTCGTTGGAGTCAAAGGTCTCGTACTGGACTTGGATTCCTGTTTCTTCTGTAAACTGATTCAAGAGTTCGGGATCGATATAGTCTCCCCAGTTGTAGATAACCAGTTTTTGACTATCTCGGCTATTGATTTTACTATCGAGATGAGTCGCAATTCCCCACAAGACCAGGATAATGGCTGCAATTCCTGCTAAAAATGAATAGAGTTTTTTCATGCTTGCTCCTCCTTCTCACGTGAGATAAAGTAATAACCAACAACTAGGATAATACTAAAGAGAAAGACAAGGGCAGATAGGGCATTGATTTCAAGCGAAATCCCCTTACGAGCACGAGAGTAAATCTCGACTGACAGGGTTGAAAAGCCATTTCCCGTTACAAAGAAGGTCACAGCAAAGTCATCTAGCGAATAGGTGAAGGCCATGAAATAACCTGCAATGATAGACGGAGTCAGGTAAGGAAGCATGATTTCCTTAAACATCTGAAATTGACTAGCTCCCAAGTCATAGGCCGCATGAATCATGTCACCGTTCATTTCCTTGAGACGAGGCAAGACCATCAAGACCACGATAGGAATGGAGAAGGCCACGTGACTAGATAGAACGGTCAAAAAGCCAAGTGAAAACTTAAGCTGGGTAAAGAGAATCAAGAAGCTAGCACCAATCATAACGTCAGGCGCAACCATGAGGATATTATTGAGTGAAAGAAAGGCTTCTTGGTATTTCTTACGAGACTGATAAATGTAAATAGCACCGAAAGTCCCGATAATGGTCGCAATCAAGGCTGACAGAAAGGCCAAGAAAAAGGTCTGGGTCACAATTAACATGAGGCGACCATCGCCAAACATGGTTTTAAAATGGCTCAAGCTAAAGCCTGTAAAGCTGTTCATGTCATTGCCTGCATTAAAGGCATAGCCAATCAAGTAAAAAATTGGCAGGTAGAGGACAAGAAAGACCAGTCCCAGATAAAGGTTGGCAAATTTTTTCATCGTTCTCTCCTTTCCTTGGTCACCCACATGGTGATGAACATGGTCAGGATGAGAATCACACCGATGGTAGAACCCATACCGTAGTTGTCATTGGTCAGGAAGTTCTGCTCAATAGCTGTCCCCAAGGTGATAACGCGATTCCCACCAATCAAACGTGTCAGCATGAAGAGACTTAAGCTAGGGATAAAGACGGATTGAACCCCACTTCTCACACCATTCATAGACAGAGGGAAGATGACATGACGGAAGGTCTCCCACTTGGTCGCACCCAAGTCATAGCTGGCATTGATAAGATTGTTATCCATATCGTCCAAGACATTGAAAATGGGCAAAATCATAAAGGGAAGCTCGATATAACTTGCGACAAAGATAAAGGAGAAATCGGTAAAGAGCAACTGTTGCGAACCGATTCCGATGAATTCCAAGAATTGGTTAATAGAGCCATTTTGACCAAAAATCCCGATAAAGGCATAGGCCTTGAGGAGCAAATTGATCCAAGTTGGTAAAATAATCAGCATGAGCCAGAGTTGACGGTGCTTGAGACGGGTCAAAAAGAGGGCTGTTGGATAACTGATAAGCAAGGTTACAAAGGTCACAATACCTGCATAGAGTACAGAGTTGAAGCTCATTTTAAGGTAGGTCAAGTTTTGTGACGCAAAGTAAGATTTATAATTTTCTAAACTAAACTGGCCTTCGATGTTGAAAAAGGATTGACCGAAAATCAAGACCAAGGGTGCCAGCACAAAGAGGACAATCCAGAGCATATAAGGTACTACAAAGAGTTTAGAGCTTGTTTTCTTCATCTCTTTCCTCCTCGATCGCGTTGATCAGACCTGCTTCTTGCTCTTCGATTTCCACGTATTCTTCGATACGGGCATCGAACTCTTCTTCAGTTTCATTGAGACGCATGATGTGGATGTCTTCTGGTTCAAAGTCCAGACCGATTTCCTCACCCACGATGGCCTTACGAGTTGAGTGGATCATCCATTCATTCCCAAGTTCGTCATAGGCGATAATTTCATAGTGCACCCCACGGAAGAGCTGGGTATCGACCTTAACTTGGAGCTTGCCTTCTTCAGGAAGGGTAATACGCAAGTCCTCTGGACGAATCACGACCTCAACAGGTTCATTTGGCTTCATCCCACCATCGACTGCTTCGAAGCGTTTGCCGTTAAACTCAACCAAGTAGTCCTCAATCATGGTTCCTGGCAAGATATTTGACTCACCGATAAAGGTGGCAACAAAGTGGTTGATCGGCTCATCGTAGATGTCCACAGGAGTTCCAGACTGAACAATCTCACCATCATTCATAACAAAAATCCAGTCACTCATAGCCAGGGCTTCTTCCTGATCGTGAGTGACAAAGACAAAGGTAATGCCCAATCGTTGTTGTAGTTCACGCAGTTCATACTGCATGTCTGTTCTCAATTTCAAGTCCAGCGCTGATAAAGGCTCGTCCAACAAGACCACACGGGGTTGGTTGATGATGGCACGGGCAATGGCCACACGCTGACGTTGTCCTCCAGAGAGCTTACGGATAGAACGTTTGTCATAACCTTCTAACTGAACCATCTTGAGAACTTCCGCTACACGTTTCTCGATTTCTTTCTTGTCAATCTTACGCAAACGGAGTGGAAAGGCAACATTTTCAAACACATTCATATGTGGAAACAAGGCATAGGATTGGAAGACCGTATGGACGTCACGCTTGTTGGTTGGAATGTCGTTGATACGAACACCGTCCAGCAAAATATCTCCTGTCGTCGCATCCAGTAAACCTGCAATGATGTTAAGGATGGTTGATTTCCCTGAACCAGACGCGCCTAGAAGAGTATAGAACTTCCCTTCTTCCAACTCAAAGTTGATGTCTTTGAGAACCTTGGTGTTGCTGTCTTCAAAAACTTTAGAGACGTTTTTGAATTCGATAATTGGTTTTTTCAATTGGCATAAATTCCTTCTTTTTCATAGATTAACAGATCAGGGCTCTGTCAGGCCGCCACTACCTCTTGCAGGGAGTAAAACCACCTGCATACATCTTCGCTAACGATAGGCTTTCACCCCCTTTCCATGACATAGCAGCAACGTCTCAACTAAAGTGTCCTACTTGCTTTCACCTAAAATACGGACTTCTCTCTCAAGAGTGACTCCAGAGTGTTCCTTGACTTTTTCAATCACAGACTCAATCAAGTCCTCGTAGTCTTTGGCCGTTCCGTCAGCGACATTGATCATAAATCCTGCATGCTTTTCTGACACTTCTACGCCTCCGATACGATAGCCTTTCAAGCCAGCTTCTGAAATTAATTGACCTGCAAAATGCCCTACTGGACGCTTAAATACCGAACCACAAGATGGGTACTCTAGAGGTTGCTTAAGTTCACGTAGATGCGTCAAGCGATCCATTTCTTGCTTGATAACCTGATGGGTTCCTGGAGCTAGAGCAAATTTAGCTGACAAGACAACTGCACCAGACTCCTGAATGGCTGAATGACGGTAACCAAAAGCCAAATCCTTGGCAGACAGAGTCTCGATTTCTCCATCTTTGGTCAAGACCTTACAAGACTGCAAGATGTGGGCAATCTCGCCACCATAGGCACCCGCATTCATAAAGACAGCACCGCCGACGCTTCCTGGAATGCCACAAGCAAACTCAAAGCCAGTCAAACTATGACGAAGGGCAATGCGAGTTGTTTCAATCAAGTTAGCACCAGCTTCAGCTTCGATGGTATAGCCATCAACGGAAACATTATTGAGCTTGTCACACAAGATGACAAATCCACGAATCCCACCATCACGAACGATGATGTTGCTAGCATTTCCAAGGACCATCCAAGGGATATCTTCTTGATTGGCAAATTTGACAACGCGCGCCAACTCAAAACGATTTCGTGGAAAGACCAAATAATCGGCCTCTCCACCTACTTTTGTATAACTATAGCTATGCAAGGGTTCCTTAAAACGGATATCAATCCCTTCTAAGATTTCAAGCATTTTTTCTCTTACAGACATGTCACTCTTCCTTTTACAAAATTCATTCCATTATACCATTTTTAGAGACATTTGACGACCATAAAAAGACCTTGTTTGGATTTTGCATAAGAAAAAGAGGTTTCCCCCTTTTCTTATGATTTTTTACAAAAGATAGCCTTAGTTCCATAGCCAAGCAGAATGAGCTCAACTGCTAGAATAACTTCAACCAAGACTGGACTTGTCAGCCAGCCAACTTGGGCAAGAGATGGTGCCAGGTCAAAGAAGGCATGTAGGCCATAGGCTGCTAGGAGATAAATCCATTTCTTCTGGCGAACAGCTTGGTAAACCCAAACAGTCAAGAGTAATTGGAAACCTAGCGCCAAGATTCTCTCAAAACCAAGCAAATAAATCTGCCAGACAGATAGCGACTGGATAGTTTTCAACATATTTTCAGACAGCAATTGCATGACCTGTGGATTCTGAGTTTGAACTGCTGAGAAAACGATGTAGAGATTAATCAAACTAGTAAGACCTAGGAAAATCAACTCCAAGCCACCATGCCCCAATCCATAAGCCAAGGCATCTGCCTTTTCCAAACTTCTCTTTTTCTCCAACCATTTGAAGAAAATAAGACGAGCAGTTTCCTCAAAAAATGCTGCCATGGCTAGGCCATAGATGATATAGACAAGCGGATGATCTTGCAAGAGAGCAATACTGCCGTCTTTTTGAGGATGCAAAACCAAGATATGCACCAGTTTTTCTAAAATCTGTGAAGAGACAAAGAAAGCAACAGCCCCCAAGCCCAAGACAGCTAGATTAATCTGGTATTTCTTTTTGGCATACCAAATGCTTCCTATCAAGAAAGCCAGCAACAGAAACATGGTAATAATGATATGAATGGTCATTTTCTTCTCCTATTCCGCCTTTTCAATATCTTTTTTCATCTCGTCAACATTGAACTTAGCAAACAAGTATTGACGGTCTTGGACTGGAAAACGTTGGTCCAACTGGTCAACCGCTCCCACCTCGATAATGCCTTCCTTGATGACAAAGTCCATGACATGCCCACCGAAGGTCAAATCATCTGAGATGAAGTGTAGATGATAGCCTGCCACACTGACTCCATGGAAAATCTCTGGCGTCCAGAAACCAACGATGGTCCCCGCCACATTGTCACGACTATATTCCGGTTGATGGGTTGCGACCTCAGCAAACTTGGTATCTGGTGTCGACTTGGGAATCATGCGCACATGCATATGCGAAAATTCCCCACGAATCTTAATAGAGCGGAAAAGATTTTCCCCGTCATAATAAGACTCGATTCGCTCTTCCAATTCCTTGTCCGTCATCTCAAAGCGCTGGCGGAAAATGACCTCTGCCTGATGCGGTACTACCGCTGCATAAGGAATAAGGGCATCTGGTGATACTTCCACAATCTCTGGCTGGTCTCCAGACCCTTTTGCCTGATAAGCCTTGCCATCCAAGACAATCAATTCCCCATCAATGGAATCCAAGGTTCCCAAACCAAGGTCACCATGCTCTAGCAATTCACCTACTGTCATGGTCCCACCATAAAGGCCTGCCATCAAGGCTCCAAGGGTATTGTATTGAAATAATTTTACTGGTTCTTGCACTTTTTATCTTTTCTCTTTCTTGGATTTTAATATGTAAATCATACTTCCTAAGTATACCACATTTACCCCTAGATGTGAACGAGAGAAACACTCTAGACATTGCCAAGAAGGAAAAAAAAGAGTACAATGTAACAAAATCAAGGGAGATCTGGAATGAAGAAACAAAGCAAGTACCAAGAGGTCGTATCTTATCTGAAAAACGGTATCGAGTCTGGACGTTTTCCAACGGGAAGTCGCCTACCTTCTATCCGTCAACTGAGCCTTGACTTTCACTGTAGCAAGGACACCATTCAACGCGCCCTACTGGAATTACGGCACGAACAATACCTCTATGCCAAGCCCCAGAGTGGTTACTATGTCCTAGAACAAGGGCAACATCAAGACCTAGAAATTGAGGTTACGGACGAACACGCCAGCGCCTATGACGATTTCCGACTCTGTGTCAATGAAACCTTGATTGGCCGGGAAAACTACCTCTTCAACTACTATGAAAATCAAGAAGGTTTAGAAGACCTAAGACAGTCCATTCACCAACTCCTCTTTGACCAAGCCCTCTACTGCAAGGCTGACCAACTTGTACTGACTTCTGGGACCCAACAAGCCCTGTTTATCCTCTCTCAAATTTCCTTTCCAAGCCAAGCCAAGGAAATCTTGGTCGAACAGCCAACCTACCATCGGATGAATCGCCTCTTGATTGCTCAAGGTCTGGACTATCAAACGATTGAACGAGGCATTGATGGGATTGACTTGGAGGAACTGGAAGGCCACTTCAAAACAGGAAAAATTAAGTTTTTCTACACCATTCCTCGTTTTCACTATCCTCTGGGGCATTCCTATTCAGAGCAGGACAAACGGGCTATTCTTGACTTAGCTGCCAAATATGGAGTCTATATCGTAGAGGACGATTATCTGGGGGATTTGGACTCTAAAAAGGGCCAGACCTTCCACTATCTTGATACAAAGGAGCGCGTCATTTATATCAAGTCCTTCTCAACCAGCCTCTTTCCAGCCCTGCGAATTACGGCACTCATCCTTCCAAATGCTATCAAAGAAGCCTTTGTAGCCTACAAAAATATCCTAGACTACGACAGCAACCTCATCATGCAAAAAGCCCTGTCACTCTATATTGACAGTCAATTGTTTGAGAAAAATCGTCTGGCTCGCTTGAACAATCAAGAAACTTACCAAAAACAAATCGAGGAAAGCTTAACTAAAACACCTTGTCCCCTTCCTCATTTTCCTCTTCACGATGGTGTATTGCTAGACCTGAGACAGTATCCTAAAATCGCCAGTCTCAAGCACAGTCAACTGGGGTTGGACTTCTTTGAAAAGGCATACTTGGATGCCTGCCCTTATCAATTTGCCAAGGTGCCCTTAGAGAACCTGGAAAATGTTTTAAACTATTTAAAAGCAGAATTGGAATGACTTCCAACTCTGCTTTTTTTCTTATTGTTCAACTTCTGTTAGACTTGCCGCCTTTTCAAGATAGCTTTGGTAAGTTCCTTCATCCTTGAGTTTTTGGATGACCTTGTCCACCACTTCTTTCAAATCAGCACTATTTTTTCTAAGGGCAACTGCATTAGCTTCGCCGTCCTTCATCTTCAAGCTGACAGTTGCGACAGCTAGGTCTGCATTTTTAGCAGCATAGCTAAGGGCAACAGGCTCATCCATGTGAACAGCATCTACTTTTCCAGCCTGTAATTCATTAACAGCTTCACCCATATTGGTTAGGGAAGTTAATTGCGCTTTTGGCAATTGTTCCTTGACCATAGCTTCTGGAACAGTCCCTTTTTGGGCTGCAATATTAGCAGTTTCTAGACTAGTTAAATCCTTATATTTTTCTACATCAGCCTTACGAACCAAGAAACTAATCTTATTTTCATAGTAAGGGATTGAAAAATCAAAGACTTCTTTTCTCTCGTCAGTAGCACTAATTCCTGCAACTGCTAAATCAGCCTTACCTGTTTGAAGACTGGTCAAGACATTGTCAAAACTCATGCTTGAAATTTCCAACTTAACCCCAAGTTCATCAGCAATAGCTTGGGCCATATCAATATCTGCACCGACTACCTGATTTTTCCCGTCAACCAAGGCTTGGAATTCAAAAGGGGCATAGTCAGGACTGGTCGCCACAACTAATTTCCCCTTTTGCTTAATGGCCTCAAGAGCTGACTGAGAACCATTCGAACCTGACTGGCAAGCCACTAAGAAGAAGCTTGCAAGAAAGCTACATAAAACAAATATCCATTTTTTTGATTTCATAAATAAACAACCTCTCTGTTAATTTTGTATAATTATAACGCTATTCAAGATACTTGTCAAGCGTTTTTTGAATTTTTATCTCAAAAATATTTTTTTCATTCAATAAAAGGAGCTTTCAGTTGATTTCAAGCTCCTTTTTATACAGAATGAATCTATTTTATAGTTCAACAATCTTACCTGTTTCAAAGTAAACAACCCATTCACAGATATTCTTGGCATAGTCTCCAATGCGTTCCAAGAAGGCAATCACTTGGAAATAATCACGACCTGTAACGATGGCATCTGGATTTTTCTTGATTTCTTCTGTAGCCAAATCACGAATGCTGTCAAAGTAATGGTTGATTTTTTCGTCCATGGCTGCTACTTCATAGGCCTGGTCCACTGAACCATTCAGATAGAGTTCAAGGGCTGCTTCAACGAAATTCTTGACATCGCGACCCATTCTCTTGATTTCTTCTTCAACAGCTGGGATACGTTGCTCCCCCTTCATACGAATTGCCGCCTTGGCAATGGAAACGGCATGGTCACCCATACGTTCCAAGTCAGATACAGCCTTCAAGACTGTTAAAACAGTACGCAAGTCCTGAGAAACGGGTTGTTGAAGGGCAATCATTTCAAATGATTTCTTCTCCAATTTCACTTCGTATTCGTTTACTTCTGCATCGTCTTCGATGACTTCCTTGGCCAAATCACGGTCATGCGTAACAAAGGCACGCACTGTACGATTGATTTGTGAGAGCACTTCTTGTCCCATGGCGTAGAACTGGTTGTGCAATTTCTCTAAATCTTCCTCAAATTGAGAACGTAACATCATTTATCTCCTTATCCAAATTTTCCTGAAATATAATCTTCTGTTTCCTTATGTTGTGGGTTGAGGAACATCTTCTTAGTATCGTTAAACTCAATCAAATCTCCATCTAGGAAAAATCCTGTCTTGTCAGAAATACGAGAAGCTTGTTGCATAGAACGCGTAACCAAGAGCATGGTATATTTATCTTTTAGACCATACAAGGTTTCCTCAATCTTACCAGCCGAGATAGGGTCCAAGGCTGAAGTCGGTTCATCCAAGAGAATGATTTTAGGACTGGTTGCCAAGACACGGGCAACACAGACACGTTGCTGTTGTCCACCTGAAAGCCCGATAGCCGAATCATGCAGGCGATCCTTGACCTCATCCCAGATAGAAGCTCGTTGCAAGGCTTTTTCTACCGCTTCATCCAGAACGTGCTTGTCCTTCACTCCATTGATACGAAGCCCATAAACAACATTTTCGTAGATAGACATAGGGAAAGGGTTCGGTTGTTGGAAAACCATACCGATTTCCTTTCGCAATTCAACTGTATCTGTACGCGGACTGTAGATGTTGTGGCCGTTGTAAACCACCGAACCAGTTGTGGTCACCTCAGGATTGAGGTCCCCCATGCGGTTGATTGCTTTGAGAAGGGTTGACTTCCCTGATCCAGATGGACCAATCAAGGCTGTAATTTCCTTAGGTTGGAAAGATAGGGAAACACTATTCAAGGCCTTCTTTTGATTGTAGTAAACGGACAGGTCTGATACCTGTAAAATCGCTTCTGTCATACTGTTTCCTTTCTATCCAAAGTGTCCTGTTACGTAGTCATTGGTTGACTGTAGTTTGGCATTTTGGAAAATATTAGAGGTCTTATCGTACTCGATCAAGTCACCCAAGTAGAAAAATCCTGTGTAGTCACTAGCACGCGCAGCCTGCTGCATACTGTGGGTCACGATGATAATGGTAAAGTCCTTCTTCAATTCCAACATGGTTTCTTCCAGCTGGGCTGTTGCAATCGGATCCAAGGCTGACGCTGGTTCATCCATCAAGAGGATATCTGGTTTAACAGAGATGGCACGAGCGATACAGAGACGTTGCTGCTGACCACCTGATAGGGTCAAGGCTGACTTGTGCAAATCGTCTTTGACCTGATCCCAAAGGGCAGCTTGACGAAGAGAGGTTTCCACAATTTCATCCAAGACTTGCTTGTCCTTAACTCCTGCACGTTCATGAGCAAAGGTGATGTTGCGATAGATAGACTTAGCAAAAGGATTTGGTCGTTGGAAGACCATTCCGATATGCTTGCGCATCTCATAGACATTGATTTCTGGACGGTTGACGTCAATCCCTTGGTAGAGGATTTGACCTGTGACCTTGGCAATATCAATGGTATCATTCATACGGTTGAGACTGCGGAGGTAGGTTGATTTCCCTGAACCAGAAGGGCCAATTAAGGCTGTAATTTTATTTTTTTCAAATTGCATATCGATGCCCTTGATGGATTCTTTTTTACCGTAGTAAACATGTAAATCCTTAGTAGAGAGGGCCACTTTCTCTTCAGGAAAGGTGATGATATGCTTTTCATCCCAATTATATTTTGACATGGCTTCTCCTTTAGGCAGCGGTTAATTTCTTATGTAGGTAGCTTCCGAGTTTGCGGGCTCCAAAGTTAAAGATGAGGATAAAGATGAGGAGCACGGCTGCAGATCCTGCTGATACGATAGTTCCATCAGGAATGGTACCTTCACTATTGACTTTCCAAATGTGGACAGCCAAGGTTTCTGCTTGACGGAAGATAGAGATTGGGCTGGTTACACTGAGAATATTCCAGTTAGACCAGTCAAGGGCTGGAGCGGATTGTCCTGCTGTATAGATCAAAGCAGCCGCCTCACCAAAGATACGACCAGAGGCCAAGACAACCCCCGTTACAATACCTGGAAGGGCTTCTGGAATGACCACATGGACCACTGTCTCCCAACGAGAAATTCCAAGAGCCAGACCAGCCTCACGTTGCGTATGGTGAACGTGTTTCAAACTGTCCTCAACATTTCGAGTCATCTGAGGAAGGTTAAAGACCGTCAAGGCCAAGGCACCTGAAATGATTGAAAATCCATACTCAAACTGAACTACAAAGATCAAATAACCAAAGAGACCTACAACCACAGATGGCAATGAAGACAAGATTTCAATACAGGTTCTGACAAAATTGGTCACAGGACCTTTTTTGGCATATTCAGCTAGGAAAATCCCAGCCCCCATAGATAAAGGCACAGAGATAATCAAGGTAATGACCAAAAGGAAGAAGGAATTATAGAGCTGAATTCCAATCCCTCCGCCTGCTTGGTAAGAAGATGATTTGCCAGTCAAGAAAGACCAAGAGATGTGGGGCAAACCACGAACCAAGATATAAAGAATCAAGGATGCCAAGATGGCAACGATAATTCCTGCAATCGAGTAGAGGACAGCTGTTGCAATTTTATCTAATTTCTTAGCGTGCATAGTTTTTCTTTCCTCTTTCTTTCGTAATCAATTTAATCACACTGTTGAAGGCCAAACTCATCAAGAGCAAGACTAAGGCCAGTGACCAGAGAACGTTATTGTCAACGGTTCCCATAACGGTATTTCCGATACCCATGGTCAACACAGAGGTCAAGGTCGCAGCAGGTGTTGTTAATGAAGTTGGAACTACGGCTGAGTTTCCAACTACCATCTGAATGGCCAAGGCCTCACCAAAGGCACGCGCCATCCCAAAGACCACTGCTGTAAAAATCCCTGAACGCGCCGCCTTCAAGGTCACGCGCCAGATGGTTTGCCAACGAGTGGCTCCCATAGCCAAACTAGCTTCGCGGTAGTGACGAGGCACCGCACGCAAGCTATCGGTTGTCATAAAGGTTACCGTCGGTAAAATCATGACAAAGAGAACGAAAATCCCTGACAAGATCCCAAAACCAGTTCCACCAAATACACTGCGGACAAAGGGAACTACGACCTGCAAACCGATAAATCCATACACGACTGAAGGAATCCCGACAAGCAATTCAATAGCTGGTTGCAAGATTCTGGCACCTTTTGGTGAGACCTCGGTCATAAAGACTGCCGCACCAATGGCAAAAGGAGTTGCGATAAGGGCTGATAGGATTGTGACAATAAAGGAACCCAAAATCATGGGAAGGGCACCAAATTGTTTACCTGAAGGATTCCAAGTTTGGCCAAAAAGGAAATCAAAGATATTAACCCCATTTACAAAGAAGGTCGACAAACCTTTTTGGGCTACGAAAATCAAAATCATGGCCACAATGATGACAATCAAAGACAGACAGGCAAAGGTCAAGCCTTTTCCTAATTTCTCTAGACGAGAGTTCTTTGAGGGAGAAAGTAATTTTTTAGCTAATTCTTCTTGATTCATTAGTGACTCCCTTCTAGTGCTGTCACCGTTCCTACAGCATCTTTTTCAACCTTCATTTCCTTGACAGAAATATAACCCATCCCCTTAACGATTCCACTTTGAGCTTCATCTGAGAGGACAAAATTGAGGAATTCTGCCACCAATTCGTCTGGCTGACCTAGGGTATACATGTGTTCATAAGACCACAAAGGCCAGTTATTGGTCGTAACATTTTCTGCAATCGGCTCATAGCCATTCAACTTCATGCGTTTCACCGAGTCATCCACATAGGCAAAGGCTAGGTAAGAAATGGCTCCTGGTGTCTGGGAAACAATGTTTTTGACCATCCCATTTGAATCCTGTTCTTGACTCTGCACGGCAGATTGACCATCCATGATAACACTATCAAAGGTTGCACGCGAACCAGAACTTGCCGCGCGGTTGATAATGGAAATGGCTAGGTCTTTCCCACCGACTTCTTTCCAGTTGGTCACTTGACCTGTGAAGATGCTACGGAGTTGTTCAGTTGTCAGATTTTCAACATCAACTTCCTTATTTACAATCACTGCCAAGCCCGCTACGGCTACCTTATGGTCCACTAGAGCGGATGCGTTGATACCGTCTTTTTCCTCGGCAAATACGTCTGAATTTCCTACATCAACGGCTCCAGATTGAACCTGAGACAGACCTGTACCAGATCCTCCACCTTGAACGTTGACTGTTTTTCCAACGTGCATAGAGCCAAATTCATCTGCTGCTGCTTCGACCAAGGGCTGAAGAGCCGTTGAGCCAACAGCTGTCATGGATTCTCCACGATCAATCCAGCTAGCACATCCCGCCAAAGAACCTGCTAGCAAAAGAGCCGCAAGGGATAGAGCGAGTTTTTTCCTTTTTTTCACTGTTTTTCTCCTTGAAAATAATGGTGAATGCTGTGAATTTTTTCAAGTATTTATTTATGTTTTTCTTTTGAAAATTGGGAGCCAACTGAAGTTGCTAGCTTGGTTTTACTAGTAATTTGCTCAGTTAGCTTTCCCACCAATTTTGACTTAAAATGAAAGACAATTTGAAAAAAATCCATACTTCCACTATAACATAGACAAGCTACTTTGACTAGCATTTTCACTTGAATCTGAGGCCTTTTGGAAAATAATTTTTCAAAACATTTCCAGTCACCTTAGCAAAGCCTAAACCATTTCCTTGAACCAAAACTTGGTACCAACCATTTGGCAGACTTTCCGCCAGCTGAACGGTTTCTCCAGCCACATACTTTACAAACGCTTCTTGGTCAATTTCAACCGACTGCTTGACCTGACTCGGTTTCAAGGCTAGACCAAGAGCAAAACTAGGCTCAAAGCGTTTCTTCTTAAAGGTACCCAGATGCAGGCCATTCCTAGCAATCTTGAGTTTCCCTAAATCTGGCAAGAGTTCGGGTAAGAGATAAAGTTGGTCACCAAAAGTCTGCAAGATTCCCCTTAGATTGACCTTCAAATGTTTTTGGGCAAATTCCTGCCACAAAATAACTTGTTCTCGACTGAGATTGCTCTTACTTGCCTTACATTTTGGTGCTAGATTGTCACCCTTAAATTGCAAATGGGCTACAAATTGCCCCTCTCCCTTAAAATGATGTGGGTACATCCGAGCCGTTTCTGGCAGGTCAATTCCAGCTACCATTCCATTGATATGCTCAACTGGCAGCAAATCAAAATCATACTCTTCCAGCAACCAATTGACAATCTCTTCGTTTTCCTCAGGTGCCCAGGTACAGGTTGAATAAACCAGACGACCACCTTCAGCTAGCATGGTCACTGCATCTGCTAGAATTTCTCTTTGCAAACTAGCACATTGACTTGGATAATCTAAGCTCCAATAGTCCATAGCATCTGGTTGCTTACGAAACATCCCTTCACCAGAGCAAGGAGCATCAAGGACAATGAGGTCAAAATAGCCTTTAAAAACCTTGGCCAAACGGTCAGCAGATTCATTGGTAACCACAACATTTATCGCTCCAAAGCGCTCCATATTTTCAACCAAAATCTTAGCCCGTTTGCTTGAAATTTCATTGGAAACAAGCAGCCCCTCCCCAGCTAGATAGGCTGCTAGTTGAGTGGATTTGCCACCCGGTGCAGCGGCCAAATCCAAGACCTTCATACCAGGACTGGGCTGGGCTACCTGAGCCACCATCTGGGCAGCAGGTTCTTGCGAATAAACCCAACCAGTAGCATGCTCAGGAGATTTTCCTGAAACCTTCCCATAGTGTCCCCAAGGGGTTTGAGGAATAGGATCATAAAATGAAGCTTGGGCTTCTTTTAAAGGATTGACCCGAAAGGCCGAAACCGCTTCCTCCTCAAAAGAGGCAAGAAAATCTCTTGCCTCATCTCCTAGTATCTCTTCATATTTTTCAACAAATCCTTCTGGAAATTGCATTTAAGTTCTTTTCCTTTCGTAAATATAGGACTGAATTTCCTCCTGCATCTCAAGAGGTAGCATCATGACCGGCTGTCTGGTTTGAAAATCAGGAGCAACACCAGAAAGGGTCACCACCCGATAGCCCAGACTTTCCCCTAAAATACTGGCTGCGGCATAATCCCATGGTTGCAGATAAGTAACATAGGTCAACAAACGCCCTGACAAAATCTTGGCAAAACTAATGGCCGCACTCCCATAGACGCGAACACCGAGTACCGCTCGACTCAAATCAGCCAGCCCCCATTCGTTGGTTTCCAGCATGCCACTATTCCCTGCAATGAGAAAATCTCCAAGGGGTTTTGCTTTAAAGGGAGCTAGGGCCTGATTATTTAGACAAACTGGAAATTCCCCACCACCGTGGTAACAATCCCCTTTGACCACATCATAAATCAGGCCAAACTGCCCCTGACCATTTTCAAAATAAGCCATCATAACAGCAAAATCTTCCTGCTGGGCGACAAAGTTATTGGTACCATCAATGGGATCAATGACCCAAACCTTGCCCTCTTGAACCGAGGCTCTCAGACAACCTTCTTCAGCACAAATCTTATCCTTAGGATAACGGGACAAAATCTCACTAACCAAAAGTTCCTGAACTTCCTTGTCCAGTCTGGTCACCAAATCCGTTGGAGAGGACTTGGTTTCAACACACAAGTCTTCCTGCATATGGTCAAGGATGTACTGACCTGCTTTCTTAACAAGCTCTTTAGCAAATTCAAATTTACTTTCCAAGAGAAATCTTTCCTTCCCCTTTTTCCTTGGCAGCCTGAACTGCTCGGTAAAGCGAATAGCCACTAACCGTTTCAAATTCTCGTCCCAAACGTTTCTCTTCACTCTTGCTTGGCACGACCGCCTTGAATCCCTTATAGGAGTCCAGTAACTTTTTAGCCTCTACCTTGCCTTCATAGGCAGCTTCAACATCATTAAAAAAAGAAAGCACTGAAGCAAGTTCTTCAGTGCTCCACGACAAATCTAGTGGGTAACTATACTGTTTGTTCATTAACTAATACCAGCTCTCATTCTTGCTTCTTTTAGTTCTTGCTTACGGTAACTACGAGGGAGAAAAGCACGAATCTCATCTTCATTAAAACCGATTTGCATGCGTTTGGCATCAATAATAATTGGACGACGTAAAAGACTAGGATACTGCTCAATCAAATGAAGCAATTCCGATACCGAAATACTCTCTACATCAATATTCAATTTTTGAAAAATTTTTGAACGAGTTGAAATGATGTCATCAGTACCATTTTCGGTCAAGGAAAGGATGTGTTGCAATTCTTTTCTTGTTAAAGGACTGGTCATGATATTGTGTTCCACAAAAGGTACCTTATGTTTCTCTAACCAGGCCTTAGCCTTACGACATGATGTACAGCTCGGTGATAGAAATAGTGTAATCATGCTTTTCTCTTCTTATCTATACTTTGCTACTTCTATTATACAAAAAAATAAAGCGCTTGACTAGGGATTTTTAGAAAAAAAGCCTATTTTTTCAAGAAAAATAGACTGTTTGCGAACGACTGAGGTAAGGTAGATTTAGTTAATTCACTCTTGACAATAGTTTTGAATCACATACCTAACTTATTTACTCAAAATAAGAACAGCTTTAGTATTATTTCCTACGGCTTTTCAAGTATAGAAAACCAAAGAAGCTCTCATAAAGGGCAAAAAAGAGGAGGAAGTCATGAAGGAAGAAGGTCTCTGGCAAAATCAGAATCACCGGATCCTTAGCTGGGTCAAAAAGCCAGGTATCATCTCCCACAAAGAGAATTTGATGGAAAAGAGTAAAGAACTGGTCAAAACCAATCAAAACTCCCCCAAGACCAATCAGCACAGGCAAGACTACTAGAGTCAAAAGCCCCTTACTAAATAAAGATAAAAAGCCCTTTTTCACAATCCCTTTGACAAAGAAATAGAAACTTGGCAGTGTCACTAGAGCAACTAGCTGAACCAAGTGAAAGAGATTCTTAACCACCGCAAAATGGTGCAGACCAGCTGCTGACGAACGAAAATCCGGCATCTGTAAGATCTGACTAAAAGGATTGGTCAGGTAATTCATCAAGATATGAAAGTTGTACTGAATGGTTTCTGGTTTTAGATAAACTCGATTCGTTAAGTTCAACCACTGAATTTCCAGCGGATAAACAATCCAAGCCAGATAAATGGTCAGAAGGATTGAGAGGGAGAGGAGAAAGAGCATAGAGCTCCAAAAGGTCAGTTTAGTTTTCATCAAAGTTCCACTCCGCAAGGCTAGAAACCACATGAGTCGGTGCGATTGGTAGATCTGCCACTTCTTCTGCCTTGGTAAAACCTGTCGTCACCAAGAGCGTTGGAATGCCATTGTCAATCCCAGCCCGGATATCTGTCAGATAGTTGTCCCCAACCATGATCAACTCTTCACGTTGCAAACCTAAGTGCTCAACCGCCTTGGCCATAATGATAGCATTTGGTTTTCCGATATAAACAGGATTCACTCGTGTTGCTACTTCAAGTAGGGTAATCAGTGAACCAGCACCTGGCAAAAGACCGCGCTCTGTCGGGATGTTGAGGTCAGGATTGGTTCCGATAAAGTGGGCGCCCTTTTGAATCGCAAGAGTTGCTGTGGCAAATTTTTCATAGTCTACTTGCCAGTCCAGGCCTACTACCACATAGGCAGGATTTTCCTTGTCTTCCACATAACCAGCCGCCTTGATGGCTTCCTTGAGCCCTGCTTCTCCGATGACATAGACCGTCTTTTCCAGTCCCAAGTCATTCATGTAGTCGATGGTGGCCAAAGTCGCTGTATAGACAGTCGATAGGGGCGTATCAATATTAAAATTCTGAGCCAACATCTCTTGAACACTCTCTGGAGTGCGGGTTGTATTGTTAGTCACAAAGAGATAGGGAATGTCCCGCTTTTGCAATTCATGAACAAAAGCCTCTCCTGCTGGAATTCTATCTTTCCCCTTATAAATAGTTCCATCTAGATCAATTAAATAGCCTTTATATTTCATCTATTTCTCCCTAATCCTTTTCTAATTCTTGCCAAGTAATAATAGCCTGTGCATTGGTAACACCGTCGCTTGTAATCTCATGCTTGCTTTCGAGTCCACTCCGCTCAACAGCCGATGTAATCACCCCACCTGGTCGAACTTCCTTGACATACTTGAGATTGATTTTCTTGGGAATATATTGGGTCAAAAAATCTGCTCCCATGACCTCAAAAATCCAGTCCAGGTATTTACTGTTATTAACATGACCATTCATATCCAAATCGTAAAAACGGACATGGTAATCCTTGCTAATTGGATTTTCCAAGCTTTGATATTTAGGTCCTCGAAGCAATTTTTTGGAAAACTCAGATTGGTAAGGAACCACAATCTCAGGTTCAACAGCATGGACTTTTCGACTGTCTCGGTCCATGAGAACAAAGGTAGTCATCATGTGGATGAGCTCCTGCCCCGCTTCATCATAAATGGTAAAGCGACGGTAGCAAAAAAGTCGATTGTAGCTCAAAGCTTCTGTTTCGATGGTGATTTCTTCCCCAAAACGAGGTAAACGAATCACCTCAATATCATAGCCTGCGATAATCCAGACTAAATTATAGTCCTCCAAAATAGTCTTATCACCGACTCCTAGTTCAATCGACTGCATCCCTGAAACTTGTAGGGACAGCAAAACCACATCTGGAAGCTTAATATGACCGTTCATATCAGCCATATCAAAAGGAATTTTCATTTTCATTTGATAAGTTAAGCCCATCATCCTACTCCAAAATAAATCGTTCTGCTACGGTGTCTCCTAAAAAGAGACCTCTTTTTGTCATGCGAACTCGGTCACCCTCTATTTGCATGAGACCTTTTTGAACCAAGTCTCTGACGATTTCGCCATATAGTTCATCAAAAGACCGGCCAAATTTTTCCTCAAATCGCGCCATGGAAACCCCTGATTTCTTGCGAAGTCCCAAGAACATTTCTTCTTCCATTTGCTCTTTTTGACTCAGGTGTTCTTCTGTAATGCGAGCATTGCCTTCCTCAACTGCACTCAGATAATGACGAATGGGACCATGGTTTTTATAGCGAACACCATTGACATAACCAGATGCTCCAGCACCAATGCCATAGTATTCAGCATTGTCCCAGTACATGAGATTGTGACGACTTTCAAAACCGGGTTTGGAGAAATTAGAAATCTCATAATGCTCAAAACCTGCTCGCTCCAGCTCTGCGATGATGTACTCAAACATCTCCGCTTCTAGTTCCTCCTTAGGCAGAGGCAATTTCCCACGTCGCATCCGGTTCATAAAGACCGTATGGTTTTCTAAAATCAAGCTATACAGACTCATGTGGGGAATATCCAGCCCAATGGCCTTAGCCACATTTTCCTTGACCTGCTCCATAGTCTGACCAGGCAGTGCATAAATCAAATCAATGGAGATGTTGTCAAAACCAGCCAGTTTCAGACGGTCGATATTTTCATAAATATCCTTTTCCAAATGACTGCGCCCAATCTTTTTCAGCATCTTATCATCAAAGGTTTGCACACCTAACGAAACACGATTGACAGCTGAGTTTTTCAAAACCGCAATCTTATCCGCGTCCAAGTCGCCTGGATTGGCTTCAATGGTCAACTCCTCCAAGACAGACAAGTCCAAGTTTTCAGTCAAGCCCTCCAATAATACCTCTAGTTGTGAAGCTGAGAGGGCTGTCGGCGTCCCACCACCGATGTAAAGGGTTCGTAACTTTTGAATGTCATAAGAACGAAACTCTTCCAGCAGATGCTCCAAATAGCTATCTACCGGCTGATTTTTGATGAAAACCTTTGAAAAGTCACAATAATAACAAATCTGGGTACAAAATGGGATGTGCACATAGGCTGACGTTGGTTTTTTCTGCATAGTCTTATTATACCACAAAAAGCGAACAATACTTAGAATTCCGTTTAACAAAATCCTAGCATTGTTCGCTTTCTTTATCTAATCATTCTTTGTATTTTATGGATAAAACAACTATCAGAATCAATCTAGTTCGTTGTTAAAACACAAAAGAATGAATGTTCATCTGACTAAATTTTTAGTCTTCTTTTTTCTTGCGAGCTACAAGTCCAAATCCACTCAATAGTCCAAGAAGTCCTAGAGATGCAAGAGCAGCATTTGATTCTGTTCCTGTATTTGGCAATACATTTTGAGAATCATTTGACTTAGCTCCATTATCATTAGTAGTCTTAGTATCTACCTGATCTGCATTTGGAGTTGGAGTAGCTGGTGCTGGTGCAGGTGTATCTTGACCAGAACCTCCATTAGTGTCAGGTTTGACTGGCGTATCAGGTGTCACTGGTGCAACTGGTTTTTCAGTTACTGGTGTTTCTGGTGTTACCTTAGCTGGAGTTTCTACTGG
>CAURES010000015.1:0-25877 GCA_963523725.1 uncultured Streptococcus sp. | reverse complement strand
GTGTCATATAAATGCCACCTTGTGGGGAGTAGAAAGAACGTTGAAAACGGCCTCGTCCAGCTGTTTGATAGGAAGCTAGATAGAGTGTGTTTGCTTCATTCCCTAAATCAATTGCTTCTTTTGCATCCAGTTGTGTTGATCTTGTTTCGGATTTAAAGCTGATTTTAATTGGAAGATTTTGTTCTAGAAGTTCCGGAAGAATAAGGTCTCCATTCACTAGTTTATAGCCTTTGTTTTTAATACTATCAATTTCAATGCCTTCTTGTTCTAAACGCTTGATGGCTTTCCAAATTGATGTTCGGGTCAGTGATAGTTCTTCTGCAATCTTTTCTCCGCTGATATAGTCGGTTTCTTTAGCTAGAATTTGGTAGACGGCTTGGTAGGATTTCATAGTGTTTCCTTTCTCACTAGTTGGTGTTGAGAATATTCTTTTCTTGTTTGACTTGGAGTCTGATTAAAGTATTGTTTATAAGCTTTGGAAAAATGTAGTGGATCTGAAAAGCCTACCGAGTACGCAATTACCTTGATTGACTCTTGGGTATTTTCGAGAAGTTGTTTAGCTCGATACATTCGAACGTATAGTAGATATTCTTTTGGGGATAAGGTGTTAAATTCTTTGAATACGCTTGATAAATAGCTTCTGTGAACGGATAGTTCTTTTGCTAAATCTTGAATTGTAAGTGATTGAGGATAGTGGCTATCAATTAATCTTTTGCATTCAAGATAGAGTTGGTGGGTCGATGAAATATTCTTTTTCTTCTGATTGGGAGCAATAGTTCCCAGATGAAACATCAGTTCATGGAGTTGTCCCATGATATGGAGTTGAGCTAATTCATTTGATTTGGTAATCTGAGCGAAGCGGACAATGTCTGAGATGAGTTTTGCAGTGGTCTGGGTATGACAAGTTTCAGATTGGATGAGATAGGATTGATCAGAAATTTGAGAAAGAGCAAAATAGTCAGGAGCTTTCCCTCCAGTGATTCCTAACCAGTAGTAGGCCCAAGGTTCTTCACTATCTGCTTGATAAAAGGTTAGTTCCTCTGGTTTTAATAGAAAGAAATCTCCTTCTTTTAAATCAACAATTTTACCTTTATAATGAAATTTTCCTTGTCCTTTAGTAATGTAATGTAGAACGTATGTGTCACGAATAGCTGGACCAAAAGAGTAATTTGGTGTGCATTCTTCATATCCATAAAAGCTTAGGGAAAGGTCAATTGTTCCAGTCTGGTATTCTGAAAAAACTAGCATGTGCTACCTCCTACCTAACATTTTACCATATTCTTGAGACATTTTTCTATTTTGGAAAGCGATTTCAGGTGATAAAATATAATCAAGAAAGTGATGAGGTGAAGTAAATGGGAGTTAGGATAGAGAATAATCTATTTTATGTTGAGAGTAAAAATCTAAGTTTGATTATTGAAAATCGAAATGGGTACTTACTTTTGAAACATTTAGGAAAGACTATTAAGAACTATAAAGGTTCCAATAGTGTTTATGAACGAGACCATGCCTTTTCAGGAAATCCAACAGCTACTAATCGAACCTTTAGTTTAGATACGCAACGTCAAATTTTTGGACAACATGGTTTGGGTGACTTTAGAAAACCAACTTTACAGATTCAGCATGATGCAACTGAAGTAACAGACTTTCGATTTGTAGAAGCAAAGATTTTAAAAGGTCAGAATGGTCCACAGGGCTTACCTTCTCCACATAGCATGGATAATACAGAGACTCTTGTCTTAATGTTAGAAGATTCTAAGACTCAACTTAGTCTGACTTTGTATTATACTGCTTTTAATAATGATGCGACAATTGCTAGCTACAGTAAATTAGAGAATAAGAGTAATCAGGAAGTTGTCATTCATAAAGATTTTTCTTTTATGGCTGATTTTCCAGCTGCAGATTACGAAATCGTAACTCTGCAGGGTGCTTATGCTCGTGAAAAGACTGTTCGACGTCAACAGTTAGAACAAGGAATCTTTTCGATTAGTTCGAACCGTGGGGCTTCTGGGCATGCTCAAACACCAACTCTTCTCTTATGTGATCAAGGAGTCACAGAGGATGCTGGAAATGTGTTTGCTATTCAACTAATGTATAGTGGAAACTTTGAAGCTTTTGTTCAAAAGGATCAATTGAATGAAGTTCGGCTGGCTATTGGGATTAATCCGGAAAACTTTTCTTGGAAGTTAGACCCTGAGGAATACTTTGAAACACCGGTAGCTTTAGTGACCTATTCAGATAAGGGATTAACTGGTGTTAGTCATGAAAGTCAGAATTTTGTACTGAAGCACATTATGCCAAGTAAATTTTCTACAAAAGAACGCCCAATTCTAATTAATAACTGGGAAGCTACTTACTTTGATTTTCAGAGAGAAAAACTGTTAGAGTTAGCGGATGAAGCTAAAAAAGTTGGCATTGAACTTTTTGTATTAGATGATGGTTGGTTTGGTAATCGCTTTGATGATAATCGGGCTTTAGGTGATTGGGTTGTTAATGAGGAAAAACTGGGTGGAAGCCTAGAAAGTCTGATTTCAGCTATCCATGAAAGAGGTTTGCAGTTTGGGCTTTGGTTAGAACCTGAAATGATTTCTGTAGATAGCGATTTGTATCGTAAACATCCTGACTGGGCTATTCAGGTTCCAGGATATGACCATACCTATTCTCGAAATCAATTAGTACTTAATCTTGCCAATCCTCAGGTAGTAGAATACTTGAAAAATGTCTTAGATCAACTCCTATCTTATCATGAGATTGATTACATTAAATGGGATATGAATCGTAATATTACTAACCTAGGAAATGGCTTTACTTATCTAGAAACACAGATGCAATCTCATCAGTACATGTTGGGGCTTTATGAACTTGTCGCTTATCTGACAGAGAAGCACAGCCATATTCTCTTTGAGTCTTGCTCTGGTGGTGGTGGACGAAATGATCTGGGTATGATGCGCTATTTCCCACACGTCTGGGCTAGTGATAATACTGATGCTATTGCACGTTTACCAATTCAATACGGTTCATCTCATCTCTATCCAACCATTTCTATGGGGGCTCATGTGTCAGCAGTACCGAATCATCAGATGGGGCGAACGACACCATTAGAAACACGTGGTCATGTAGCAATGATGGGAAATTTGGGATATGAGCTTGATTTGACAAGTTTATCAGATGAAGAGAAAGCTGAGATTACTAATCAGGTGAACTTGTATAAAGAATTACGACCAGTAGTTCAGTTAGGACAACAGTATAGGTTAATCAATCCCGAGTCTGCATCCAATGAAGCAGCTGTACAATTTAATTACAAAAATCAAACGATTGTAACCTACGTTCGCGTTTTGTCAGTTGTAGAGACCATGGAAACAACTTTAAAATTAAAAGATTTGGTTGAAGAGGGACTGTATGAATTACAGGAAAATGGAGTAGTTTACTCAGGTGCAGAACTCATGTATGCAGGTTTAACTGTTATCTTATCCCAGGGAGATTTTTTGAGTAGACAGTATATTTTTAGAAGACTATAATAAAGGTGTATAAATTTAAAAAGGAGGCTTTCCAATGAAATGGTATAAGAAAGCAGGTTTTCTTTTAGTAGCTGGGGTTAGTTTACTAGGCCTAGCAGCTTGTGGTCAGAATAATCAATCGACTGATGGAAAGGTAACGATTGAATTTTTTAACCAGAAGACCGAAATGGCGGATACTTTGCAAAAAATTGTAGATAATTTTGAAAAGGATCATCCTACTATTGATGTAAAACTGACGACTGTTCCGGCAGCTGGAATTGTTCTGAAGACTCGGATTTTATCAGGAGATGTTCCAGATATTGTTAATATCTATCCTCAAAATATGGATTTTCAGGAGTGGGCAAAAGCAGGTTATTTTTCAGATATGACAGGGAAGTCCTATCTTGAGAATATTAAGAATGACTATGCCGAAAAGTATGCAATCAATAACAAGATTTATAGTGTACCTTTAACTGCTAACCTTTATGGAATCTATTACAATAAAACAAAGTTTAAAGAATTAGGACTTGAGGAACCGAAGACTTTTAAAGAGTTTCAAGAGATTGTTAAAAAGATAAAAGATAGTGGGAATTCTCCGTTTGCAGTTGCAGGCAATGAAGGATGGACATTAAACGGTTATCACCAACTTTCTCTCATTACCATTACAGGCAGTGGAGACGCAGCTAATAACTATCTTCGCTTTTCAAAACCAAATGCTATTTCTGTAGATGATGCTATTTTAAAAGCAGATGCAGAACGACTAGATTTGTTGGCAGACAATGCTCAAGATGGATGGCGTGGTGCCTCTTATAATGATGCGGTGGTAGCATTCTCGAATGAAAAAGCTTTTATGATGCCACAAGGATCATGGGCATTAGCGGCAATTAATCAACAGGATCCAAAATTTGATGTGGGGATGTTTGCCTTCCCAGGAGAAGAAGTAGGAAAAGAAGTCACTGTTGGTGCAGGGGACATGGCATTATCAACTTCAGCTACGACCAAACATCCTAAAGAAACCGAAGAATTTATCAGCTATATGACTAGTCCAAAAGCTATGCAGGCATATTATGATGTAGATGGTTCACCAGTTGCTGTGAAAGGTATACAGGAAAAAGAAGATTCAGCACTTGCAGAGATTTCTAAACTAGCATTTACGGATAAACATTATGTTTGGTTGGGCCAACACTGGAATTCTGAAGAAGATTTTTTCAATCTAAGTGCAGGTTACTTGATGGATAAAAATCTGAAAAATATGGCAAACAATCTCAATGCTTTCTTTAATCCAATGAAGGCAGATTTGGACTAGAATAGGAGTTAAGATGATATGGCTATTCGAAAAATTTTAAATAAATACTGGGGTTGGACTTTTTTGCTCATCCCGCTTGCATTACAAGCTATCTTCTTTTACTTTCCGATGGTACAAGGTGCTTTCTATAGTTTGACTAACTGGACTGGATTGACCTATAATTATAAATTTGTTGGTCTGAATAACTACAAATTGCTGATGATTGATGGGAAATTCTTCACAGCCATTGCTTTTACTTTGATTTTAACCCTGGCATTGATTATTGGAGAGATTACAATTGGGATGGTTGTCGCTCGAGCCTTAAATTCTAAGATGAAAGGGCAGACCTTCTTTAGGGCTTGGTTCTTTTTCCCCGCTGTTTTGTCTGGTTTGACAGTTTCCTTGATTTTTAAACAATTCTTCAACTATGGTCTTCCAACGATTGGAAAAATTTTAGGGATTAGTTTTTTACAAGAAAGTCTATTAGGAACACCTATCGGTGCGGTAGTGGCAACTGTTTTTGTTCTTCTATGGCAAGGAGTAGCAATGCCAATTATTCTCTTTCTTGCTGGTCTTCAGAGTATTCCATCTGATATTTTGGAGGCGGCATCAATTGATGGTGCAACAAGCAAACAAACCTTTTGGAAGATTGAATTACCATATTTGTTGCCAACGATTTCTATGGTTTTTATCCTAGCTCTTAAGTCTGGTTTGACTGCCTTTGACCAAATTTTTGCTTTGACGAGTGGTGGTCCTAATAATGCTACAACGTCTCTTGGTCTTTTAGTCTACAACTATGCCTTCAAGAGTAATCAATATGGATATGCGAATGCAATTGCCTTGATTTTATTCTTAATTATTGGAATTGTTTCTCTTATCCAAATCAAACTATCAAAGAAATTTGAAATCTAATAGGGGAGTTTTACACATGAAAAAAGAAGAAAAATTGAATCAGTTTTGGAAGTATGTCCTCTTGATAGTAGGTGGTATTCTTATACTTGTTCCTTTGTTGGTAACGGTTTTTAGTTCCTTCAAGACAACCAAGGATATCATGAATCATTTCTTTGGTTTGCCCAATCCTTTTACATTAAGCAATTATGAACGATTAGTTTCGGATGGGATTGGAGGCTATTTCTGGAATTCAGCTGTTATTACGGTATTATCATTGATTGTAGTAGCCTTCTTTATACCAGCTGCAGCCTATTCCATTGCTCGAAATATGTCCAAGAAAAAAGCCTTTGCAATTATGTATTCGCTCTTGATTTTAGGAATATTTGTTCCATTTCAGGTGATCATGATTCCGATAACAGTTATGATGAGCAAACTCGGCCTGGCAAATATGTGGGGGTTGGTACTACTCTATCTAACTTATGCAATTCCACAGACCCTCTTCTTGTATGTTGGTTATATTAAAATCAGTGTACCAGATAGTTTAGATGAAGCTGCGGAAATTGATGGGGCTGATCGATTTACAACTTACCGTCGAATTATCTTTCCAATGCTGAAGCCCATGCATGCTACAACCTTGATTATCAATGCATTATGGTTCTGGAATGACTTTATGTTGCCACTGTTGATTTTGAATAAGGATTCCAAGATGTGGACTTTGCCTCTCTTCCAGTACAACTACCAAGGTCAGTATTTTAATGACTATGGGCCAAGTTTTGCATCCTATATTGTAGGAATTGTAACAATTACTGTCGTCTACCTCATCTTCCAAAAACATATTATTTCAGGCATGAGCAACGGAGCAGTGAAGTAAGAAGAACTCATGGAATCTATAGTCTCTGACACAGAGGAAGGGTTCAGCTAGTTGACAATTTTATGTGAAAACAAGAAAGTAGTACTTAGTTTATTGAAGTCTATATTTAGTACGAGTTTGATGATAAACAGAGATTTAATACTCAATGAAAATCAAAGAGCAAACTAGGAAGCTAGCCGCAGGTTGCTCAAAGCACAGCTTTGAGGTTGCAGATAAAGCTGACGTGGTTTGAAGAGATTTTCGAAGAGTATAACATGAATTTGATTTACGAAGCCAAGTCAATGAGACTTGGCTTCAATTAGAAAAAGGAGAGTAATGATGCCAATTCAGAATAAAACTATGTTGATTACCTATTCAGATAGTCTTGGAAATAATCTTAAAGACTTATATGAGAATTTGGAAGAGCATTTTGGAGATGCTATTGGGGGAGTTCATCTTCTACCATTTTTCCCATCAACAGGTGATCGTGGATTTGCGCCAGTTGACTACGACGAAGTGGATTCAGTTTTTGGTGATTGGGAGGATGTTAAGCGTTTAGGTGAGAAATATTATCTTATGTTTGACTTTATGATTAATCATATTTCTCGTCAATCTAAGTATTATAAGGACTATCAAGAAAAACATGAAGCCAGTGAATTTAAAGATCTCTTTTTAAACTGGGATAAGTTTTGGCCAGAAAACCGTCCGACACAGTCTGATGTAGATTTAATTTACAAGCGTAAGGATCGTGCACCAAAGCAAGAGATTGTATTTGAAGATGGGGCAGTGGAGCATTTGTGGAATACCTTTGGTGAGGAGCAGATTGATCTTGATGTGACCAAAGAAGTAACGATGGAATTTATCCGTAAGACCATTCAGCACTTGGCAAGTAATGGGTGTGATTTGATTCGTCTAGATGCCTTTGCTTATGCAGTGAAGAAATTGGATACTAATGATTTCTTTGTAGAACCAGATATTTGGGATTTATTGGACAAAGTTCGAGATATCGCTGCTGAGTATGGGGCAGAGCTCTTACCTGAGATTCATGAACATTATTCGATTCAGTTTAAAATAGCGGATCACGATTACTATGTTTATGATTTTGCTCTTCCAATGGTGACACTTTATACTCTTTACAGTTCCAGAACAGAGCGTTTGGCCAAGTGGTTAAAGATGAGCCCAATGAAGCAGTTTACGACGCTAGACACCCATGATGGGATTGGAGTAGTAGATGTCAAGGATATCTTGACTGATGAGGAAATCGACTATGCTTCAAATGAGCTCTATAAGGTTGGAGCTAATGTTAAACGTAAGTACTCCAGTGCCGAGTATAACAATTTAGATATCTACCAAATCAATTCAACATACTATTCTGCGCTTGGAGACGATGATGTTAAGTATTTCCTTGCACGATTAATTCAAGCTTTTGCCCCAGGTATTCCTCAGCTTTACTATGTAGGTCTATTAGCAGGCAAGAATGATTTGAAATTATTAGAAGAAACTAAAGAAGGTCGAAATATTAATCGTCATTACTATAGCAATGAGGAAATAGCAGAAGAAGTCCAACGCCCTGTGGTGAAGGCCCTTCTCAATCTATTTTCTTTCCGAAACCGTTCAGAAGCCTTTGATCTAGAAGGGACTATTGAGATAGAGACACCAACAGCCCACAGCATTGTAATCAAACGTCAAAATAAAGATAAGTCCGTAACAGCAGTAGCAGAAATTGATTTGCAAAATCAGACTTATCGGGTAATTGAGAACGGAATTGAAGTAACATTTTGAAGTCTTGATATGGTTGATAAAATAGGGTTTTTATTTTAGAAAACGTTTCCTTTGTTTTCAAATTGCTAAAAAAGTGGTACAATAAAGGGTAGCTTACTATTATCTGAATCAACTGATTTGGAGAGAAAGGATTCATTTTGAAATCAATAGGCTTTATTGAAAAGCTGAAAGGGTTGTCTAGTAAAGAGCTGATTTTATTGGGAATTATCCTGAGTATCTTTTTACCCTTTTATCTTTTTGTAGTTGTATTCTGTTTATATATTATCAGTTTGATTTTTACAGGAGACATGAAAAGTATTCTTCAGAAAATGGGGGAGCATCCGATGCTGCTTCTTTTTCTTGGCTATAGTACTGTTATATCCGTTTTTGCACAAAATTGGATGGGAGTTGTGGCTTCAGTAGGAATTTTTCTATTTACTGTTTTCTTTTTGCATTATCAGTCGATTTTATCACATAAATTCTTTCGCTTGATTTTGCAGCTCGTCTTGTTTGGTAGCGTCTTGTCAGCTGCTTTTGCGAGTTTAGAACATTTCCAAATTGTGAAGAAATTTAACTATGCTTTTCTTTCACCCAATATGCAGGTGTGGCATCAGAATCGTGCAGAAGTGACCTTCTTTAACCCTAATTATTATGGAATTATTTGTTGTTTCTGTATCATGATTGCCTTCTATCTGTTTACAACGACCAAGTTGAATTGGTTGAAAGTATTCTGTGTGTTTGCAGGCTTTGTGAATCTCTTTGGATTGAACTTTACGCAAAATCGAACTGCCTTTCCTGCTATTATCGCTGGAGCCATTATTTATCTCTTTACGACCATTAAAAACTGGAAGGCCTTTTGGCTTAGTATTGGGGTCTTTGCGATTGGCTTGAGTTTCCTCTTTTCCAGTGATTTGGGAGTTCGGATGGGGACTTTAGACTCTTCTATGGAAGAACGCATTTCTATCTGGGATGCTGGGATGGCCTTGTTTAAGCAAAATCCTTTTTGGGGTGAGGGGCCATTGACCTACATGCACTCTTATCCTCGGATAAATGCTCCTTATCATGAACATGCTCACAGTCTTTATATTGATACGATTCTGAGTTACGGAATTGTGGGGACTATTTTACTAGTTTTGTCTTCTGTTGCTCCTGTTCGCTTGATGATGGATATGAGTCAGGAGTCGGGGAAACGTCCGATTATCGGTCTTTATCTGTCTTTCCTTACAGTGGTTGCTGTACACGGAATCTTTGACTTGGCCCTCTTCTGGATTCAGTCAGGTTTCATTTTCTTGCTAGTTATGTGCAGTATTCCGTTGGAGCATCGAACGTTGGTATCGGACATGACGGATTAAGTTTATAAGATTAGAATCTTCTACCTTGGGTAGGAGATTTTTTTACTATGAAAAATTATTTCTAAATCGAAATAGTTGACAGTTGAAATGACAAGTGTTACAATTATTTTATTCTTTTCGATATCGAAATAAATTGGAGGTGTTATGAAAGATAGTCATTTGGTAGCCCATCATATTCGTTTGTTGAATGGGCGAATTTTTCAAAAGTTACTGAGCCAAGATCCTGAAGCTCTTTATCGGAGTGAACAGGGGAAGATTTTAGCGGTTTTATGGAATAGTGAAACTGGCTGCGCAACTGCGACAGATATTGCTCTGGCGACTGGACTTGCTAATAATACGCTGACGACTATGATAAAAAAGCTTGAGGAACAAAATCTTGTAACTATTAGTCCATGTGGAGAAGATAAGCGTAAGAAGTATTTGGTTTTAACAGAGTTGGGGCAGTCTCAGAAAGAAGTGGGGCATCGTGTCAGTCAGAAATTGGATACGATCTTTTACAAAGGATTTTCAGAGGAAGAAATTCGTCAGTTTGAAGCCTTTCAAGAAAGAATTTTGGCTAATCTGAAAGAGGAGGAAAATGAGGTTTAAAATGGAGCAAATTAGCTGTTTATAAGTAAAGGCCACTTTTGACTTTGTTTTCCAACTCTTAGGACAAGGAAACTATGTGGTTAGCTATGGTCAGAATCGGATTGGTTGAGTTGCCTATGCCCAGTACGATATCTTCCGACTAGAAGACGGGAAAATTGTGGAACATTGAGCCAATAAGGAAGTCATGCCTAAGGTAGAAGATTTGACTAATCGAGGGAAATTTTAAATTGAGGACAAAGAATGATTGAATACAAAAATGTAGCTTTACGTTACACAGAAAAAGATGTCTTGAGAGATGTTAATTTACGGATTGAGAATGGGGAATTTATGGTTTTAGTTGGGCCATCTGGGTCCGGTAAGACGACCATGATCAAGATGATTAACCGTCTTTTGGAACCGACTGATGGAAATATTTATATGGATGGCAAGCGCATCAAAGATTATGATGAGCGTGAGCTTCGTCTCTCTACTGGTTATGTTTTACAGGCCATTGCTCTCTTTCCAAATCTAACGGTCGCGGAAAATATTTCCCTGATTCCTGAGATGAAGGGTTGGACTAAGGAAGAAATATCTAAGAAAACAGAAGAGCTTTTGGCAAAGGTTGGTTTACCAGTGGCTGAGTATGGGCATCGTTTGCCTAGTGAATTATCTGGTGGGGAACAACAGCGTGTTGGAATTGTTCGTGCTATGATTGGTCAGCCCAAGATTCTCCTCATGGACGAACCTTTTTCAGCCTTGGATGCTATTTCTCGCAAACAGTTGCAGGTTCTGACTAAAGAATTGCATAAAGAGTTTGGGATGACAACGATTTTTGTGACCCATGATACGGATGAGGCCTTGAAATTGGCGGACCGTATTGCTGTCTTGCAGGATGGAGAGATTCGTCAGGTGGCGAATCCCGAGACAATTTTAAAAGCTCCTGCAACAGACTTTGTAGCAGACTTGTTTGGAGGTAGTGTTCATGACTAATTTAATTGCAACTTTTCAGGATCGTTTTAGTGATTGGTTGACAGCTCTATCTCAACATTTGCAGTTGTCACTATTGACCTTGTTGCTGGCCATCTTTATAGCGATTCCCTTGGCTGTTTATCTTCGATATCATGAGAAGTTAGCGGATTGGGTCTTACAGATTGCAGGGATTTTCCAGACCATCCCGTCTCTGGCCTTGTTGGGTCTCTTTATTCCCTTGATGGGAATTGGAACCTTGCCGGCTTTGACAGCTCTAGTGATCTATGCGATCTTTCCGATTTTACAAAATACCATCACTGGGCTAAAGGGAATTGATCCGAGTCTGCAAGAGGCTGGGATTGCCTTTGGGATGAGCAGATGGGAACGTCTCAAGAAGTTTGAAATTCCACTTGCCATGCCTGTTATGATGTCTGGGATTCGGACGGCGGCTGTCTTGATTATCGGTACGGCAACCTTGGCTGCCTTGATTGGGGCAGGGGGACTGGGTTCCTTTATCCTTTTGGGAATTGACCGTAATAATGCCAGTCTGATTTTGATTGGGGCCCTTTCTTCTGCAGTGCTTTCCATTGCCTTTAACTTCCTACTAAAAGTGATGGAAAAAGCAAAATTGCGGACGATTTTTTCTGGTTTTGCCTTGGTGACCATATTGCTCGGTCTGTCTTATAGTCCAACCTTACTAGCTCAAAAAGAGAAAGAAAACTTGGTTATTGCTGGGAAATTGGGTCCAGAACCAGAAATTTTGGCCAATATGTATAAGTTGCTCATTGAAGAAAATACCAGTATGACTGCGACTGTTAAACCAAATTTTGGGAAAACAAGCTTTCTTTATGAAGCTTTGAAAAAAGGCGATATTGACATCTATCCTGAATTTACAGGTACGGTGACTGAAAGTTTGCTTCAGCCATCACCTAAAGTGAGTCATGAGCCAGAGCAGGTTTATCAGGTAGCGCGTGATGGCATTGCCAAACAGGATCATCTAGCCTATCTCAAACCCATGTCTTATCAAAATACCTATGCTGTAGCTGTTCCGAAAAAGATTGCTCAAGAATATGGCTTGAAGACCATTTCGGACTTGAAAAAAGTGGAAGGGCAGTTGAAGGCAGGCTTTACACTTGAGTTTAATGACCGTGAAGATGGAAATAAGGGCTTGCAATCAATGTATGGTCTCAAGCTTAATGTGGCGACCATGGAGCCAGCTCTTCGCTATCAGGCAATTCAGTCAGGTGATATTCAAATCACGGATGCCTATTCGACTGATGCGGAATTGGCGCGTTATGATTTGCAGGTCTTGGAAGATGACAAGCAACTCTTCCCACCTTACCAAGGGGCTCCACTGATGAAAGAAGCTCTTCTCAAGAAACATCCAGAGTTGGAAACAGTTCTCAATAAATTGGCTGGTAAAATTACTGAAAGCCAGATGAGCCAGCTCAACTACCAAGTAGGTGTCGAAGGCAAGTCAGCAGAACAAGTAGCCAAGGAGTTTCTACAAGAACAAGGTTTGTTGAAGAAATAGCTTGAGAATCGTAAGCTCAACTTACTTAAACGACTATATAGAAGAACGCTCAGACAATGTTGTCTGGGCTTTTTTGATTGTTGAAAAGATAAAAACTCAGTAGCCTAGAAATAAGGCAACTGAGCTCTACTCTGTATTCAATTTTTAGGAATGAGAAGGTCTAGATAAAACTGGACAACTTCCTGGTATGTAAAGTCTTGTCCTTTTTTGAGCCACCAGGTCAATGTCTCGATAAAGTTGGACACGACCAAGTGTTGGAGGTAAGAAGTAGGCAGATTAGTGTGGGCTTCTTTTAACTCATCAGCCAACATGGGATAGACATGGTGTTCTAGCTCTTTATGGAGTTGACGGAGGAAGTAGTCATTTTTGGAAAATAGCAGACTGGTGATATGGTCTTGGTTTTTCTGAAAATGAAGAAAGAGGTGGGCGAGGTAGTCCTCAGTTGAAATGGGTTGCTCTCTTTCAAAGAGATGATGAAAGAGGTAGCGGCAAAGCTCGTCCAGAAGTAGTTCCTTGCTCTCATAGTGACAGTAAAAGGTGGAACGTCCAACATCTGCGAGTTCAATGATATCCTGAACTGTAGTGGATTCGTAGCCCTTATCGTTCAAAAGTTGTAGAAAAGCTTGAAAGATGGCTTTTTTTGTTTTGCTGATACGGCGGTCAATCTTAGTCATATAGACACTTGAGGCAAATTGTTCAGAACTGAATAAAGCTGACCTTTTGCTTCTATCCTTTCTTTGAGTTTTAGTGGATAATGATAATGAACAAGGTGTTCATAAATCTATTATAACAAAGGAATGAGAAAGATGAAGGCAAAATATACTGTTTGGATAGCTTTTTTCTTAAATTTAAGCTATGCTATTGTTGAGTTTATCGCAGGAGGAATATTTGGTTCGAGTGCCGTTCTCGCTGATTCTGTTCATGACTTGGGAGATGCTATAGCCATTGGCATATCAGCCCTTCTAGAAACAATCTCCAATCGTGAAGAAGATAGGCATTACACCTTGGGTTACAAGCGATTTAGTCTTTTAGGGGCCCTGGTGACTGCTGTGATTCTTATCACAGGATCCATCCTAGTGATTTTGGAAAATATAGCGAAAATCTTTCATCCACAATCGGTCAATGATGAGGGGATTTTCTGGTTAGGAATTATTGCGATTACTATCAATGTGCTAGCGAGTCTCGTCATTCGCAAAGGACAAACCAAGAACGAATCCATTCTCAGCCTGCACTTTCTGGAAGATACCTTGGGTTGGGTGGCTGTCATCCTGATGGCCATTGTTCTTCGATTTACCGATTGGTATATCTTGGATCCGCTCTTGTCTATTGCTATTTCCTTCTTTGTTCTGTCAAAAGCCCTTCCACGTTTTTGGAGCACGCTCAAGATATTCCTCGATGCAGTGCCAGAAGGAGTAGATATCCAGAAGATCAAGACGGATTTAGCAGAATTGGATCATGTCGCTAGTATCAATCAGCTTAATCTCTGGACTATGGATGGTTTGGAAAAAAATGCCATTGTCCATGTTTGTTTAAAAGAGATGGAGCATATGGAAACTTGTAAAGAATCTATTCGAATTTTCCTCAAAGATTGTGGCTTTCAAAATATTACCATTGAAGTTGATGTTGATCTAGAAAGTCACCAAGCACATAAGCGAAAGGTGTGAGTTGGAGCGGAATCATAGAGATTATTAGAGAAACAGCCTTGCTAGCGGTCGTTTTGTAATTCTAATCATTCTTTGTACTCTCTCTCAGAGTCAGTCTGGTTCCCAGCATGGTCAGGCTAGGGATTTTGCGACCGTGGAGTACTTCCTTGTTAAGAATATCCATACCTGCTCGGCCCATTTCTTCGGTATAGACGGTGATGCTGGAGAGGGGAGGATAGACTTGCTTGGTCAGGCTGGTGTCGTTAAAGGAAATAAGACTGACGCGGTCTGGCAGGGTGATTCCAGCTTCTTGGAGGGCACGGAGGGCACCGATAGCTAAACTATCGCTAGCTGCGAAAATTGCTGGTGGGAGTTGGTCTCCTAAGTTCTGAATAGCCTCCTTCATCAAGTCATAGCCAGACTGGGCAGTAAAGCTTCCTTGAAAGACCAGTTCATCATGATAGATTCCTTTTGTTTGACTGTAGTTTCTAAAATTTTCCAGCCGCTTATCCTCAATGATTTCTTCTTGGTCGGTTGTTTCCTCAAGCCCTGTTAGAATCCCAATACGGTCCATCCCTTGACTGAGGAAATAATCGACAACCTGTTTCATGGCAGTGTAAAAGTCCGTGATAATGCAGGTGTGTCCCAGTGAGAGGGTATCACTGTCTAGAAAGACAAGAGGCTTTTGGTATTCTTCAAAGGCAGAAATCTGAGCTCGACTAAACTTTCCGATGCAGAGAATCCCGATGACTTCCTCGCTTAGGGTAAAAGGATGGTCATTAAAATAGCGCAAGATATCGTAGTCCAACTCTTGGGCTCTTTTTTCTATGCCTAGGCGAATCTGGTAGTAGTAGAGGTCGTCCAGCTCCCCTTGTTCACTGACCCATTGGATAATGGCAATCTTTTGCTTGGGCTTGTGGGACTCGCCTGTCTTGAGGTGCTTAGTGTAGCCCAACTCTTCAGCAACAGTTAAAATACGGTGTCTGGTTTCTTCTGTAACAGATAGGCTCTGGTCGCGATTGAGGACACGGGATACGGTCGCGATAGAGACAGAGGCTAGCTGTGCAATGTCTTTTAAGGTAGCCATAAATCCTCCTCCTTTTAGGTTAGTATATCATATTTTTCTGTATTTTACTGATAGTTTAGTAAAATTTTAGTAAAAAGGATTGACCTTGGGAAATCCCTTGGATACAATAGAAGAAAACGATTACACGTTAAGGTGACTTAACGCACAGTAAAAGGAGAATTCATATGACACAACATCTTACTGCTGAAGCTCTTCGTAAAGATTTTCTTGCTGTTTTTGGTCAAGAAGCAGACCAAACTTTCTTTTCACCAGGCCGTATCAACTTGATTGGTGAGCACACAGACTATAATGGTGGACATGTATTTCCAGCAGCCATTTCCTTAGGAACTTATGGGGCTGCTCGCAAACGTGATGATCAAGTCTTGCGTTTCTACTCAGCTAACTTTGAGGACAAGGGAATTATCGAAGTGCCTCTCGCTGACCTCAAGTTTGAAAAAGAGCACAACTGGACCAACTATCCAAAAGGTGTCCTTCATTTCTTGCAAGAAGCTGGATATGCGATTGACAAAGGTTTTGATTTTTATGTTTATGGGAATATTCCAAATGGTGCTGGCTTGTCTTCTTCAGCATCCCTTGAACTCTTGACAGGGGTCGTGGCAGAGCATCTCTTTGATTTAAAACTAGACCGTCTGGATTTGGTTAAAATCGGAAAACAAACAGAAAACAACTTTATCGGAGTGAATTCTGGTATCATGGACCAGTTTGCTATCGGTATGGGGGCTGACCAACGCGCTATTTACCTTGATACCAACACCTTAGAGTATGATTTGGTACCACTTGATTTGAAGGACAATGTTGTTGTTATCATGAACACCAACAAACGTCGTGAACTAGCAGATTCTAAGTACAATGAACGCCGTGCTGAGTGTGAAAAAGCAGTGGAAGAATTGCAGGCAGCCTTAGATATTCAGACCTTGGGTGAATTGGACGAGTGGGACTTTGATCAATATAGCTATCTGATTAAAGACGAAAATCGTTTGAAACGAGCTCGCCATGCTGTGCTTGAAAACCAACGTACCCTTAAAGCTCAAGCAGCCCTTCAAGCAGGAGATTTGGAAACGTTTGGTCGTTTGATGAATGCGTCTCACGTTTCTCTTGAGCATGATTATGAAGTAACTGGTTTGGAATTGGATACTCTTGTTCACACAGCTTGGGCTCAAGAAGGAGTTCTCGGTGCTCGTATGACAGGGGCAGGTTTTGGCGGATGTGCCATTGCCTTGGTGCAAAAAGATGCTGTTGAGGCCTTTAAGGAAGCTGTAGGCAAACACTACGAGGAAGTAGTTGGCTACGCTCCAAGCTTCTATATCGCTGAAGTTGCAGGTGGCACTCGCGTCCTTGACTAGTCAAAAGGAGGCTTTATGGTGACCTTAGTAGATAAATTTGTAACACATGTTATTTCTGAAAGTTCATTTGAGGAAATGGATCGAATCTACCTGACCAATAGTGTCTTGGCACGAGTGGGAGATGGTGTTTTGGAAGTTGAGACCAATCTGGATAAAGTGATTGACCTCAAGGATCAGCTGGTTGAGGAAGCCGTTCGATTAGAGACGATTGAAGATAGTCAGACTGCGCGTGAGATTCTTGGTGCTGAATTGATGGACTTGGTGACCCCTTGTCCGAGTCAGGTCAATCGTGACTTTTGGGAAATCTATGCCCAATCTCCTGAGCAAGCGATAGAGGATTTTTACCAACTCAGTCAGAAAAATGACTACATCAAACTCAAGGATATTGCTAAAAATATCGCTTATCGTGTTCCATCTGATTATGGAGAGCTTGAGATTACCATCAATCTCTCTAAGCCTGAAAAGGATCCCAAAGAGATTGCGGCAGCCAAGTTGGTGCAAGCTAGCAATTATCCCCAGTGTCAGCTTTGTCTAGAGAATGAAGGCTACCATGGTCGGGTCAACCACCCAGCTCGCAGTAATCACCGCATTATCCGTTTTGAAATGGCTGGTCAGGAGTGGGGCTTCCAGTATTCGCCCTATGCTTACTTTAATGAGCACTGTATTTTCTTAGATGGCCAGCATCGTCCCATGGCCATTAGTCGTCAGAGCTTTGAACGTCTGTTGACCATCGTAGAGCAGTTTCCAGGCTATTTTGCTGGATCTAATGCCGACTTGCCGATTGTGGGAGGCTCTATTCTAACTCATGATCACTATCAGGGAGGTCGTCACGTATTTCCTATGGAATTGGCTCCCTTGCAAAAGACCTTTCGATTTGCAGGTTTTGAGCAGGTCAAGGCTGGAATTGTCAAGTGGCCTATGTCAGTGTTGCGTTTGACTTCGGATTCCAAAGAAAATTTGATCAATTTAGCTGACAAGATTTTGCAGGAATGGCGTCAGTATTCAGATCCTGCAGTGCAGATTTTAGCAGAGACGGACGGAACACCGCATCACACCATCACACCCATTGCCCGTAAACGCGATGGACAGTTTGAGTTGGACTTGGTCTTGCGGGACAATCAGACTTCTGCAGAACATCCTGATGGCATCTATCATCCCCACAAGGATGTCCAACATATCAAGAAGGAAAATATCGGCTTGATTGAGGTCATGGGCTTGGCTATTTTGCCACCACGCCTGAAAGAAGAAGTGGAGCAAGTCGCTAGCTATCTCGTGGGAGAAGAGGATACAGTTGCCTCTTATCATCAGGAATGGGCAGACAAGCTCAAAGCTCAACATCCAGACCTAAAAGATAAAGAAGAAGCCCTTGAAATCGTCAAGGACTCTGTAGGTACTATCTTTGCGCGTGTTTTGGAGGACGCAGGGGTTTACAAGCAGACGGAACAAGGACAGGCAGCCTTTATGCGCTTTGTAGAACAGGTCGGAATTTTGCCAGACTAGGAGCTTTCTCCTTGCACAGTCCTATAAAAAGTAGTATCATAGTGTCGTTTGAAATATCAGGAGGAAACGATGAAAGATTTTCATTTTGACGCTATATCTGCCTTTGAAAATTACGAAATTGAAAAAATGAGAGACGGTCACGTTGTGGTGACGACCAAAGTAGTGAATTCTTCGCTCAACTACTATGGCAATGCCCATGGTGGCTATCTCTTTACCCTTTGTGACCAGATTAGTGGTTTGGTGGTTATCTCGCTGGGGCTTGATGGAGTGACGCTCCAGTCCTCTATCAACTACCTCAAGGCTGGAAAACTCGATGATGTGTTGACCATTAAAGGAGAATGTGTCCATCAAGGTCGCACAACCTGTGTCGTGGATGTGGACATTACCAATCAAGAAGGCAGAAATGTCTGTAAAGCAACCTTCACCATGTTTGTCACAGGCCAGCGGTCAGAAGACAGACAGGTAAGGATATAGAGAAACAAAAAAGAGGTTCACACCTCTTTTTCTTATTTCTTTTTATGATTTAATACTGCATTGAGGACAATGGCGAGTAGGCTAGCTACAACGATTCCGTTTGAGAAGAACATTTGGAAGGCTGTCGGCATGCTGATGAAGAGATTACTGTTATTTAGACCGACACCTGCAGCGATTGAAACAGCTGCTATAAGGAAGTTATGTTCATTGTTAGCAAAGTCAACACGGGCGAGGATTTGCATCCCTTGAATCGATACAAAACCAAACATCACCAGCATGGCACCACCGAGGACAGGGCTTGGAATGATTTGGGCAAGGGCGCCAAACTTAGGAAGGAGTCCAAGGAGAACCAGGAAACCAGCTGCGTAGTAGATTGGTAGGCGAGTCTTGATACCTGACAATTTAACCAAACCAACGTTTTGTGAAAATCCTGTGTAAGGGAAGGTGTTAAAGATTCCTCCGAGAAGTACGGCCAAACCTTCTGCGCGGTAACCGTTGCGAAGGCGCGTGCTGTCGATTGGGTCTTTCGTGATATCAGACAAGGCTAGATAAACACCAGTCGACTCAACCATAGACACCGTTGCGATGATACACATCATGACAATAGATGAGATTTCAAAGGTTGGCATCCCAAAGTAGAGTGGAGTTGGGACATGGACAAGTGGTGCTGCCGCAACAGGAGAGAAGTCAACCAAGCCCATGCTAGCAGCAATGGCAGTTCCAACAACCAGACCAATCAAAATAGAGATAGACTTGATAAATCCTTTGGTAAAGATGTTGATCAAGAGGATAATCACAACGGTGATAGCTGCAAGCAAGAGACTTTGACCAGTTGGCTCTGGAACGTTATTTCCCATATTTCCAATAGCGACAGGAATCAAGGTTAAACCAATCGTGGTAATAACAGATCCTGTTACGATAGATGGGAAGAGATTGGCCACTTTTGAGAAGATGCCTGAAACAAGAACCACGTAAATCCCTGATGCGATAAGGGCACCAAACATAGCACCACTACCATGGCTTTGCCCAATCATAATCAAGGGAGCGACGGATTGGAAGGCAACTCCGAGAACGACTGGGAGTCCAATCCCAAAGTATTTGTTGAGTTGGAGTTGGAGGAAGGTTGCTACCCCACACATGAAGATATCAGTGGAAATCAGGTAGGTCAACTGCTCAGCTGAATAGCCAAGAGCTGTCGCAATCATGATAGGGACCAGGATGGAACCTGAGTACATGGCTAGTAAGTGCTGCAAGCCAAGAACGGCTGCTTGCGAGTGTTTTTCTTGAGTTTGCATTAGAGATCTGCCTCCTTAAATACGACTTGACCATTTTCAAAACGATCCAAACGAGCGAGTGATAGAACAGGGTAGCCTGCTTTTTCAAGCAAATCACGGCCATCTTGGAAGGATTTTTCAATCACAATACCGATAGCTTCGACTGTGGCACCAGCTTGTTCGATGATTTGAATCAAGCCTTTAGCAGCTTGGCCGTTAGCAAGGAAATCGTCGATAATCAAAACCTTGTCCTCTGGTGAGAGGAATTTTCCTGCGATAGAAACGGTACTTGTTACCTGCTTGGTAAAGGAGTAAACTTCTGCAGTTAAGATACCTTCGTTCATAGTGATGTTTTTTGCTTTTTTAGCGAAAATCATGGGAACGTTTAAGGCTTCAGCTGTAAAAACGGCTGGGGCAATGCCTGATGCTTCAATGGTCACAACCTTGGTAATGCCAGCAGCAGCGAATTTTTCCGCAAAAACCTTACCAATCTCTCGCATCAAGCTAAAGTCAACTTGGTGGGTTAAAAAGGAATCCACCTTGAGGATGTTGTCACCCAAGATATGCCCATCCTTGAGGATGCGCTCTTCTAATAATTTCATAAGACCTCCTAAAGTCTAAAAGCCAATCCATTTGCTTGTTTCAGATTTCTATCCAGTAAAACCTGATAGAAAAAGGACCTACTTAATCTCTAAGCAAGTCCCCAAAATAGGCATGGCAAAAAAGGCCATACCTCAAGCTGACTTACTTATTGTTAGGTGTTCCGGCACCTTGTAGAAACGTCGTGCCAATTCACGACATAAACAAGTAAAACGATATTCAATTTTAAATAGGCTTGTACCAATGTTTTTATTTTACACCAAAAAACTTTAGAAATCAAATATTTTGTTAGTGTTTTGATTTAAAAAACGAACAAAATGAAGAAAAATAGACAAATTTTCAATTGTAAGCTAACATTTGTACTCAATGAAAATCAAAGAGCAAAGTAGGAAGCTAGCCGCAGGCTGTACTTGAGTACGGTAAGGCGACGCTGACGTGGTTTGAATTTGATTTTCGAAGAGTATTAGAAGATTTTTTCATCATAAAAGACATATTATCAAGATTTTTCAAGACCTGACAATATGCCTTTTTCTAACTTTAAAGACTTTTTCCCAATCTTTATTATTCTACTCGCTAAATCTTAAAAAATAACCATCTGGATCCAAAATCGCAAATTCATGGGGATATATAAAGCTATCTCCTACTCGAAATTCTCTTTTTGTCAGGGGACGATGGATAGGATAGTCAGCTTCCAGCAGTTTTTGGTGGAGCTGAGGAACATCTGCAATGCCAAAGGAAATATTGACACCGCGCCCGAAAGGATAGGTCAGCTGAGCTAATTCTTCTGCGCTGCCTTCTTCTAGCATAAGTTGGCAGTCTTCAAGCGAGAGGAAGAGAAATTTCTCCTCTGGACGCTCGTATTCGACAGAGAATCCTAGCAGGTCGCAGTAGAAGTGGCGTGACTTTTCGATGTCAGATACTACAAATTCAGGAATGACAGCTTGATAGTCCATTAGCTTTCTCCTTAGAGTTCAATCTCCATGACAATCGGTGTGTGGTCTTGGCGCGCACCGGAGTCAATCATATCAGACTTGGTCACCTTGTCAGCGATGCGGTTACTTGTGAGCCAGTAGTCGATTCTCCAGCCTGTATTGTTGATTTTAGAAGTCTTGCTGCGCTGTGCCCACCAAGTGTAGCGTTCCGGAACATCGCCGTGAATGTGGCGGAAGGTGTCGGTAAATCCAGTTGCTAAAAGGTTGGTAAATCCAGCACGCTCCTCGTCGGTAAATCCAGGTGAACGGCGGTTGCTAGCAGGATTTGCAAGGTCGATCTCATTGTGGGCCACATTGTAGTCGCCGGTCGCAAGGACTGGTTTTTCTTTGTCTAGTTGAGCCAAATACTCCGCATATTTGACATCCCAGACTTGACGTTCTTCCAAGCGTTTGAGACCGTCGCCAGCGTTTGGAGTGTAAACTTGGGTCACGAAAAATTCATCAAATTCCAAGGTGATGATGCGGCCTTCCAAGTCCATGGTAGAAGGAGCACCGATTTCTGGGAAAGTGACAGTAGGTGTAAGTTCTTTCTTATAAAGGAACATGGTTCCAGCATAGCCTTTACGGGCAGGTTCTTGGGAAGAGCGCCACGTGTTTTCGTAGCCTGGGAAGAGTTCTTCTAAAATTTCCAAGTGTTTCTTTGTAGGCCCTTTGGCAGAAAGCTTGGTTTCTTGGATAGCAATGATATCAGCATTTTCAGCGACCAAGGTTTGTAGGACTTCTTGGGACAATTTCGCACGAGCTGAGTCACTAGTTAGGGCAGCATTGAGGGAATCAATATTCCATGAGATGAGTTTCATAAAGTTACCTTTTTCATTCAGATTATAGATTTTATTATACCAAAAAAAGGTCTATTTCCCCAACGTATGGCTTGAAAAATCACTCTCTTTCGTTTATAATGAAGAATGATTTTATGAAAGGGAGTGAAAATAAATGAAATTTTACTCATATGACTATGTACTTAGCCAAATCAGTCAGCAAAATGGCATCATGATTGGCTTTGGGATTGTTCTCCTAGCTATCACAGGATTTTTTGCTTTTAAAGCCTATCGAGATAAAAAGGGGACTAAGTTTCGGGAATTGGTCATGATTTTGGCCTTGACCTTGGTGGCCATGCTTTTGGTGACAATCTCAAAATACCAGACCAATCAAGCCTCTAACAACCAATTTCAAACTTCACTTCATTTCATAGAGGTTGTTTCCAAAGACTTGGGAGTGGATAAATCAGAAGTTTATGTCAATACTTCTGCAGCCACTGATGGAGCACTTATCAAGGTAGGTTCAAATTTCTATCGTGCCATGAACGGGAGCCAACCAGACAAGTATCTTTTAGAGAAATTAGAATTGCATCAAACAGACGCTATTGAATTGGTGGAGGTAAACAAATGACACTCAACTATATGGAAATTTTAATCAAACTGGCCTTGGGTCTTTTCTCGCTTGTTTTTGTTATCAATGTGACAGGAAAGGGAAATCTGGCGCCTAACTCTGCGACAGACCAAATTCAGAACTATGTTCTCGGTGGTATTATCGGTGGGGTGATTTACAATAGTTCTATTAGCATTCTCCAGTACGCAGTGATTTTGATGATGTGGACGATTTTGGTTTTGACCCTCAAGTGGCTTAGTAACAATGTTCATTTTGTCAAACGCTTGATTGATGGTAAGCCAACTCTCCTCATCAAAAATGGTCAGATTGACCCAGAAGCCTGTCGTTCAGTTGGTTTGTCTGCAGCGGAAGTAGCCCTCAAGCTTCGTAGCCAAGGGATTTTCCAGATGAAGCAGGTCAAACGCGCTGTGCAGGAGCAAAATGGCCAACTCATCGTGGTCCAAATGGGAGATGAAAATCCTAAGTATCCAGTTGTGACTGACGGTGTGATCCAAGTAGATGTTTTGGAATCGATTGGTCGTAGCGAAGAGTGGTTGCTTGATAACCTCAGCAAGCAAGGGCATGACAATGTAGCCAATATCTTTATCGCTGAGTATGACAAGGGTGCGGTCACAGTCGTAACCTATGAATAAGAAAAACCTGGGGTCTTGGCCTCAGGTTTCTATTTGCAATCAGAAAGGGATGTTATGTCCATTATTCAAAAACTTTGGTGGTTTTTCAAGTTAGAAAAACGCCGTTATTTAGTCGGGATTGTGGCTCTGGTCTTGGTTTCCGTCCTCAACCTCATTCCCCCAATGGTTATGGGGAGGGTCATTGATGCCATCACATCGGGGCAATTAACCCAGCAGGACCTCCTTCTTGCCCTATTTTACTTGCTTCTTTCAGCCTTTGGGATGTACTATCTGCGCTATGTTTGGCGTATGTATATCCTTGGGACTTCCTACCGTTTGGGACAGATTATGCGCTCTCGCTTATTTGAACATTTCACAAAAATGTCTCCAGCTTTTTATCAAACCTATCGGACGGGGGACCTGATGGCACACGCAACCAATGATATCAATGCCCTAACGCGTCTGGCAGGGGGTGGTGTTATGTCTGCCGTGGATGCCTCTATCACGGCTTTAGTGACCTTGATGACCATGCTCTTTAGCATTTCATGGCAAATGACCTTGGTTGCCATTCTACCCCTGCCTTTCATGGCTTATGCGACCAGTCGTCTAGGGAGAAAGACCCACAAGGCTTTTGGCGAATCACAGGCTGCCTTTTCTGAACTCAATAACAAGGTGCAGGAGTCTGTATCAGGTATCAAAGTGACCAAGTCTTTCGGTTACCAGGCGGACGAGCTCAAGTCCTTTCAGACAGTCAATGAATTGACCTTCCAAAAGAACCTGCAAACCATGAAATACGATAGTCTCTTTGACCCTATGGTTCTCTTATTTGTTGGTTCCTCCTATGTTTTAACGCTCTTGGTAGGCTCCTTGATGGTTCAGAAAGGGCAAATTACGGTTGGTAATCTGGTCACTTTTATCAGTTATTTGGATATGCTGGTTTGGCCTCTTATGGCCATCGGCTTCCTCTTTAATATTACTCAGCGAGGGAAAGTTTCCTACCAGCGGATTGAGGAACTTTTGTCTCAGGAATCACCTGTACAAGACCCTGAGTTTCCTCTAGACAGTATTGAAAACGGGCGCCTGCAGTATGATATTGATAGCTTTGCCTTTGAAAATGAGGAAACACTGACGGATATTCACTTCAGTTTAGAAAAAGGTCAAACATTGGGCTTGGTCGGTCAGACAGGCTCTGGGAAAACGTCCTTGATCAAGCTCCTCTTGCGTGAATACGATGTGGACAAGGGAGCCATTTATCTAAATGGTCACGATATTCGGGACTATCGTCTGACAGATCTTCGTAGTCTTATGGGCTATGTTCCTCAGGACCAGTTTCTCTTTGCGACTTCGATTTTAGATAATATCCGCTTTGGCAATCCTAACTTGCCCCTTTCAGCGGTCGAGGAAGCGACTAAGCTAGCTCAAGTTTATCAAGACATTGTAGCCATGCCTCAGGGATTTGATACGCTGATTGGAGAAAAAGGAGTCAGTCTTTCTGGAGGTCAAAAGCAGCGTCTGGCCATGAGTCGGGCTATGATTTTAGACCCTGATATCTTGATTTTGGATGATTCCTTGTCCGCCGTGGATGCCAAGACAGAGTATGCGATCATCGACAATCTCAAGGAAACGCGTAAGGACAAGACAACCATTATTACGGCTCATCGCCTGAGTGCAGTTGTCCATGCAGATTTGATTTTAGTCCTGCAAAATGGTCAAATTATCGAACGAGGCAGGCACGAAGACTTGCTAGCTTTGGATGGCTGGTATGCCCAAACCTACCAGTCTCAGCAGCTGGAAATGAAAGGAGAAGAAGATGCAGAATAAGAAGGAACAATGGGCTGTATTGAAGCGCTTGATGTCTTATCTCAAGCCTTATGGACTCCTTACCTTTTTGGCACTCAGTTTTCTACTAGCGACGACGGTCATTAAAAGTGTCATTCCCCTTGTGGCTTCCCACTTTATCGACCAGTATCTGAGTAATCTCACCCAACTCGCTGTGACCGTTTTGCTGGTCTACTATGGTCTATATATCCTGCAAACTGTAGTTCAGTATGTCGGTAATCTTCTCTTTGCGCGAGTATCCTACAGCATCGTTAGAGATATTCGTCGAGATGCCTTTGCAAATATGGAGAAGCTGGGCATGTCTTACTTTGACAAGACGCCAGCAGGCTCTATTGTCTCTCGTTTGACCAATGATACCGAGACCATCAGTGATATGTTTTCGGGGATTTTATCTAGCTTTATCTCAGCAGTTTTCATCT
>CAURES010000014.1:0-26973 GCA_963523725.1 uncultured Streptococcus sp. | reverse complement strand
TTCCTCGGTTTTCATTTCATTAAAAGTAAGAGACCTATTTTTTCAGTGGACTCCTTTTCAGCTGGGGTGATTTCTATATATCTAATTTAGTGACAGTAAATTTGATGTGGGAATAGTCTTTTTCAACATCCTTATCCAGCAAGAAAGCTGTGGCATCCTTCTTAACTTGAACCAGATCAATATTCTGGGCTTGAGCTGCATAGACGCATCCACAATAACATTGACGGTAGATATCATACTCTTCACACATCTCCACTGAACGTTTGTAGCCTTGATTTTTCTTGAAATCGCTGGGAAGATAGTGGGTGGTATAAATCTTTTGCACATCGATTCCGATGCTGTTGATGGTTTGAGAATTCTTATGAGGACTGATGGTCAAGGCTGAGCCAAAGTAGTCAAAGCTCAGATCCATAGCCACTTGCGCTGTCTTATCCAGGCGGTAGTCAAAGCAAACCTTACAACGGTCGCCACCTTCAGGCTCTTCTTCCAGTCCTCTGACTAACTTACGGTATTCATTGGGTTCGTAGGGAGCTTCTAGATATTGAACGTTATTGCCAGTTCGCTCATTGAAATCACTGACAAACTTTTTAGTCACATAGGCACGCTTATGGTATTCTGCTTTGGGATGGATATTAGAATTGGCAAAATAAATGGTCACGTCTGCATACTTAGTCAAATATTCTAGGGTATAGGTACTGCAAGGGGCACAGCAAACATGCATGAGAATGGTTGGACGTTGCTCATTTTTCTCCCATACTTGTACCATCTTCTGCATGACACGGTCATAATTAATCTTCTGATTGGGGTTCATCTTGCTCAGAATTTCTTCTACATCGATCATGTTCTTCTCCTTTTTCTAGTCTTATTTTATCATATAAGTTAGGAGAGCTCAAATCAATTTAGAAGTGAATAGCATAAAAGAGGGGTAGTCATTCCCTCCTTTTGTGTTTTTATAAGTTGTTTTCTATAGAAAGCTTACATCATGCCGCCCATCATGCTTGGATCCATTGCTGGAGCTGGGGCCACTGGTTCTGGTTTATTGGCTACGACTGCTTCTGTTGTCAAAATCAAACTAGCTACAGATGCTGCATTTTGTAAAGCTGAACGACTCACTTTAACTGGGTCGATAATCCCTTGATCAATCATGTTGACCCATTCGCCAGTTGCTGCATTGAATCCTGTACCAAGCTCGGCATTTTTCAAACGATCGATAACGATAGAGCCTTCAAATCCTGCATTGTGGGCGATCTGACGAACAGGTTCTTCCAAGGCACGGAGAACAATATTACGTCCTGTTGCTTCATCTCCTGTCAATTCCAAATCAGCCACGGCTGGGATAACATTTACAAGGGCTGTTCCACCACCTGCAACGATTCCTTCTTCAACAGCTGCACGAGTAGCGTTGAGGGCATCTTCAATGCGGAGTTTCATTTCTTTCAACTCAGTTTCAGTTGCGGCTCCGACCTTAATAACCGCTACACCACCTGACAATTTCGCCAAGCGTTCTTGCAATTTTTCACGGTCAAATTCAGAAGTTGTGGTTTCGATTTGAGACTTGATAACCGCAACACGGTGAGAAATCGCTTCAGGATTTCCAGCACCTTCTACGATAACAGTGCTATCTTTGTCCACAGTTACTCTCGCTGCTTGACCAAGAGCTTCAATTGTCGCATCTTTCAACTCAAGACCAAGGTCTTCTGTGATAACTGTTCCGCCTGTTAAGATAGCGATATCTTCAAGCATGGCTTTGCGACGGTCACCAAAACCAGGTGCCTTGACTGCTACCACGTTGAAGGTTCCACGAATCTTGTTCAAAACAAGAGTTGGAAGAGCCTCGCCATCCACATCATCCGCAATAATCAAGAGTGGACGATTGCTTTGGAGAATACTTTCTAGGAGTGGCAAGATTTCTTGGATATTTGAAATCTTCTTATCAGTAATCAAAATGTATGGATTTTCAAGGTCAGCCACCATTTTTTCGCTATCTGTCACCATGTACTGTGAAAGGTAACCACGGTCGAACTGCATACCTTCTACAACTTCAAGTTCTGTTTCCATACCACGTGACTCTTCGATAGTGATGACTCCGTCTTTGCCAACTTTTTCCATGGCTTCAGAGATGTATTCACCGACTTTTTCAGAACGAGAAGATACGGCAGCAACCTGAGCGATAGCTTCTTTGTTGGCAACAGGGATGGCGTTGTTTTTCAAAGCTTCAACTGCTGTGGCAACTGCTGTTTCAATCCCACGACGGATACCGATTGGGTTGGCACCTGCAGTGACATTTTTGATTCCTTCGCGGACGATTGCTTGGGTCAAGACAGTTGCAGTTGTCGTTCCGTCACCTGCGATATCATTGGTTTTTGAAGCTACTTCTGATACCAATTTGGCACCCATATTTTCAAAATGGTCTTCCAATTCGATTTCTTTGGCAATGGTCACACCGTCATTGGTAATCAAGGGTGAGCCAAATGATTTTTCAAGAACTACATTACGACCTTTTGGTCCCAAGGTTACTTTAACAGTATCTGCAAGGATATCGACACCACGGACCATAGCTGAACGGGCATCTGATGAAAATTTAATTTCTTTTGACATACTTACTTTCTCCTTCTATTCTTCAATGATAGCCAAGATGTTAGCTTCGCCTACGATGATGTACTTTTCATCGCCATCTTTGACATCAAGACCTGCGTGAGCTTCAACCAAGACACGGTCTCCAGCTTTAACACTTGGAGCAACTAAGTCACCGTTCAAGGTACGAACACCTTGTCCAGTAGCTACAACTTGGGCTGTTTTGGTTTTTTCTTGGGCTGAGCCCGCAAGGACAAAACCTCCAACAGTTTGTTCTTTTTCTTCGATTTTCAAGACCACACGGTCTCCTAATGGTTTCAACATCTGTTTTCCTCCATGATGAACTACATATTATTAGCACTCTTTATATCTGAGTGCTAATTTATAGTTCTATTGTATCACTTGGTCAGAAATAGTCAAGAAAAAAGTCTGACTTTCTCAATATAAAAAGCCTAAGTTTGACTCAGGCTTCTCTATTCTTAAAATGGCAATTCTTCCTCTTCCAAAACCAAATCTGCCAAATCCTGTCCTGCATTATTTTCACGCATAGCACGTTGGGCACGACTTTCCAAGAGTTGGAATCCTGTCACAAGGACTTCGGTTACATAGTTCATCTGACCATTTTTCTCAAAGCGACGGGTACGCAATTCCCCATCAACGGAAATGAGACTTCCTTTAGTTGCGTAGCTGGCCAAGCTTTCTGCTAGTCTGCCCCATAGGACCATATTGACAAAATCAGCTTCACGTTCACCGTTTTGGTCTTTGTAACGACGGTTCACAGCGATAGTTGCTCGCGCTACTGACTTGTCATTGTTGGTTTTGTGCAATTCTGGTGTAGACGTCAATCGTCCAATCATAATAACTTTATTATACATATTTTTTCCTCCTACTTATCTATTCGTAGGAAATCAAAAAAAGTTACAGAAATTTGTAACTTTTCGAGGAAATTTTTTAGTTTTTATGAACCATGAAACCTGTCGCCTGTTGATTGGCCATAATGGTCATATCTGTAATCTGCACACGACGAGGTTGACTGGTCACATAGACCACTGTGTCTGCAATATCCTGAGCTTGCAAGGCTTCGATTCCCTGATAGACCGCCTCAGCACGCTCTTTGTCACCATGAAAACGCACTGTAGAAAAATCTGTTTCGACAATTCCAGGCTGAATGGTCGTCACCTTGATATCCGTTGAGATGGTATCAATTCGCAGACCATCTGAAAAGGTCTTAACTGCTGCCTTGGTAGCTGAATAAACTGCTGCACCTGCATAGGCATAAATTCCTGCGGTTGAGCCCATATTGATGATATGTCCTTGATTGGCTTTTACCATTGCTGGCAAGAAACAGCGAGTGACTGCCATCAAACCTTTGACATTGGTATCCAGCATGGTCAACATATCCAACTCTTCATAGTCCTGATAAGGTGCTAAACCTAGAGCCAGTCCGGCATTGTTGACCAGAATATCAATCTGACCTATCGTTTCTAGAATATCAGAGCAGACAGTCTTTACCATAGTCATATCCGTGACATCTAGTGGAAAGGTCCAGACAGTTTGATTTGGGAAGGCTTCTGCAAACTCCGACTTAAGGGCTTCTAGTCTGTCTGTCCGTCGTCCGATTAGAACGACATTCTCACCCTGCTCCAGATAAGCACGCGCAATCGCTTCACCAATTCCTGATGTCGCTCCTGTAATCACAACATTTTTTGCCATCTTATTTCCTTCTATCTGGTCTATCAGATATTAACAACTCCTTAGGCAGTCCAGTGTTTAGCTGGATCAAATGGAGTTCCAACAACTTGGTCTTCTGATAATTCAATAATACCACGTTTTTGCGGAGCATTTGGCAGATGCAATTCACGAGGACTGCACATCATGCCAAAACTCTTTTCACCACGAAGTTCGCCTGGGAAAATGAGGTTGCCTTTGGGCATCATAGCTCCAGGAAGAGCCACAATGGTTTTCAACCCAAGACGCGCATTAGGAGCCCCTGCAACGATTTGTACAGTCTTGTCACTTGATACTGCAACTTGGCAGATGTTGAGGTGGTCACTATCTGGATGGGCTACCATCTCGACAATCTCACCAACAACAAACTTAGGTTCCTTGTCATTGACAATTTCTTCTGTAAATCCTTCCGTCTGCAATTCTTGATTCAAACGAGCGACTTGCTCATCTGATAAAAAGACTTGACCGCGCTCTGCAATTTCAAAGAAACTTGAAACTTCAAAAATATTCCAAGCCACTGTTTCCCCATTATCTTTGAGGAAAACACGAGCCACCTTGCCTTTGCGCTCCACATCCAGTTTGGCATCTCCGCTATTTTTCACGATGACCATAAGGACATCACCGACATGTTCTTTGTTATATGTAAAAATCATTGTTTCTATTTTCTCCTATTTCAGTCCTGCTAAAAAGTCATTAATTTGTTGCTTGCTTTTACGGTCGCGATTGACAAAACGGCCGATTTCCTTGTCCTTTTCTAGAACAACAAGGCTAGGAATTCCGTAAACATCCCAGAGTTTAGCCAAATCCATATACTGGTCTCGGTCCACTCGAATAAAGGTGAACTCTGGATTGGTCTCCTCAATTTCTGGCAAGGCAGGATAGATATAACGACAATCGCCACACCAGTCTGCCACAAAAAGGAAAACCTTCTTGCCATCTTTTTCTACTAAAGATGCTAATTCTTCTAAACTTGCTGGTTGTATCATAAGACTTCCTCCTCATAGACTAGGTCTTCATTTTCATAGACAAAGGTATAATGACGGCCATCCTCAAAAATGACGCCACCAACCAAGCTCTCTAGACTGCTTTCATAGACTTGAACATAGAGGGTCGCAATTTCCCCCATGTCTGAAAAATGGTCTCGCACAATCGCTGTCAACTCTTCCTGAGTCTTCATGAGCTTATGGTCATCTGCAACTTTTTTCGTAGCAAGGGCAAGGCTCCCAATACCAAGCAGAGCCAGACCTGCCATCCACATTTTTTTAGCTTTCATACCATTCATTTTAACACAAAAAAGGCTTTAGGACAAATGAGGAAGTAGCAGAAAAGCAAGTAAAAAGCCTCTTCCTTTAAGGAAAAGGACTTCTTATACTCAATGAAAATCAAAGAGCAAACTAGGAAGCTAACCGCAGGCTGCTCAAATCACTGCTTTGATGTTGTAGATAGAACTGACGAAGTCAGCTCAAAACAGCGTTTTGAGGTTGTGGATAGAACTGACGTGGTTTGAAGAGATTTTCGAAGAGTATTATTCTTATTGCCAAGCGCCTGAGTTACCAACGTAGTAACCATCAGGTGTGTAGGTATTGCGAAGCATATTACCTGATGAAGCCAGATAATACCACTTGCCATTATCTTTGACCCAATCATTCGCTAGCATGGCACCAGAAGAACTTACATAATACCATTCTCCCTTGTCATAAATCCAAGCGCTTGCTTTCATAGCTCCTGAAGTTGATAAATAGTACCACTTGCCTTGGTCGTAAAGCCAATCACTCGCAATCATAGCTCCTGATGATTTAAAGGCATACCAGTTGCTACCTTGATAGAGCCAAGTTTGATTGAACATGACTCCGTTATCATTCATAAAGTACCAAGTTCCCTTGTCCTTAACCCAATCGTTCTGCACTAATTGACCTTGTTTTTGATAGTACCAGTTTTGGTTTGATTGTAGCCAGCTTTCTGCTTTCACAATCGGATAAAGTTCTTTGAAAGATCCTCCATCATATTTATGACTAATAGACTTTTGTTTTTCAAGTTTCAACTCACCATTGTCATAGTCTGCCCAAGCAAAGACTTTTTGACCATTGACAGTCTCTGGTAAGGTAGCAGTGTAAGTCTTGGTTTGATAGTCCCATTTAGTATCAAGGTAGGTGTATTGATCATTTGATTCTTCAATACGGTAGTAGCCTCTCTTTCCACTATCATTATGAATATCATCCACAACTTTCGTTGACCAGCTCTTCACTTCGTTTCCGCTCTTAGCCTCGACCTTGATATCTCCTCTATAGCCATATGGAACATAGAAATTCAGGTAACGCCCTTCTATACCCATCATAGACTTGTCCTTTTCTTGACCTAGAAAATTGACTGTCTGATCTTGACCATTGAGACTGACCGTCCACTCGATTTTCTCGGTTTTTGGCAAATCCAAGACTTTGATATCTACTTCATGACCATTATTAAATCGAAAAATCTTGCCATCTTGATACTGTACTCCACACTTAACAACCCATTCTTCTTTAAGCTCAAATGCCTGCCCCGAATGAGGTGAAACTAGCAAAGCTAGGCCTGTTAAAGCTAAACTAAATAGTGTGATTTTTTTCATTGTAGTTCCCCCTTAGGGTTTTTTATGTTAATTATATCACTATATTTTTGTTTTGCAAATCTTATCCTAAATATGCAACAAAAAACCTCTGAGATTGTTCTCAAAGGTTATAATCTAGCTAATTACTATTCTCAACCGCTGCAGTAATAAAGGCAGTGTAGAGTTCTTCTGGGCGATTTGGACGGCTTGACAGTTCAGGGTGATACTGACACGCTACAAAGAATTTATTTTCAGGAATTTCCACAATTTCGACCAAACGATTGTCTGGAGAAACTCCTGAAAAGACAAAGCCTGCTGCCTCAAACTGCTCACGGAAGGCATTGTTAAACTCATAGCGGTGACGGTGACGGCGTTGCACCACTTCTTGATTGTGATAAGCAGCTGCTGCCTTAGAGCCACGTTTCAACTTAGATGGATAAAGTCCCAAACGAAGGGTTCCCCCCATATCCTCAACATCAATCTGATCACGCATGATATCAATGATAGGGTATTTTGTTTCTGGTGCAAGCTCTGCAGAATTGGCACCTTCAAGTTCTAAAACGTTACGAGCAAACTCGATACAAGTCAACTGCATTCCCAAGCAGACTCCCAACATGGGAACATCATTCTCACGCGCATAACGGATGGCTTGGATTTTTCCTTCCGTACCACGTTGGCCAAAACCACCTGGTACGATTATTCCGTCCGCATCAGACAAGAGTTCTGCTACATTCTCTGCTGTCACATCATTGGCATTGACCCAATTGATTTTAACTTCTGCGTCATTTGCATATCCAGAGTGTTTCAAAGCTTCTACCACAGAGATGTAGGCATCTTGCAACTCCACATACTTACCAACAAGGGAAATCTTGACTTGTTTCTTGAGGTTCATGACCTTATCCACCATAGCTGACCACTCCGTCATATCCGCGGCCGGTGCATCTAGTTTCAAATGGTCACAAACAATTTGATCCATACCTTGTGCCTGCAAGTTCAATGGAATTTGGTAAAGGTGTTCAACATCCAACGATTCGATAACAGCTTCAGGTGCCACATCACAGAACTGGGCCAGTTTATTTTTAATCCCTTGACCAGCTGGCTCTTCTGTACGAATAACCAACATATTTGGTTGGATTCCCAAACCACGCAATTCTTTTACAGAGTGTTGAGTTGGTTTGGTCTTCATTTCACCAGCAGCCTTGAGGTAAGGAAGCAAGGTTGTATGGATGTACATAACATTATCCGCACCCACATCTGCCTTCATCTGACGAAGGGCCTCTAGGAATGGCAAGGACTCGATATCCCCGACAGTTCCACCGACTTCTGTGATAATGACATCAGAGTCGGTCGTTAGAGCGGCACGCTTGATTTTCTCTTTCAAAGCATCTGTGATATGAGGAATAACCTGAACAGTTGCCCCAAGGTATTCTCCACGGCGTTCTTTACGAAGAACTTCACTGTAAATTTTACCAGTTGTCACGTTGGAATATTTGTTGAGATTGATATCGATGAAACGTTCATAGTGACCCAAGTCCAAATCTGTCTCAGCTCCGTCATCTGTCACAAAAACTTCCCCGTGCTGGTAAGGACTCATAGTTCCCGGATCAATATTGATATAAGGGTCAAACTTTTGAATGGTTACTTTGAGACCACGATTTTTCAAGAGACGGCCCAGACTTGCTGCCACAATCCCTTTCCCAATAGACGATACCACACCACCAGTTACAAAAATATATTTCGTAGACATAGATTCCTCTTTCTAAAATGCTCAAGGTCTTGCTGACTACGAGGGGACATAGAAAACAAGACCCTACTAATAAGAATAATCTGGGACGACTGCACCAGATTCACAACTAAAATACAAGAAGATAGCTTCTTGAAAAAACAAAAATAGCTCCCTAAGAACTAGGGAGCCCCGACCTCTAAAAGAGGTGCCCGAACAATATGATACCTAAAAATAGGATAATTGTCAATAGCTAACTTTTATTCCTCGATGTTTTCAGAATCATCATCTGAAAACTCGTCGTCTTCTTCGTTGAGATCCACGTCTTCACCCAAATCATCTGGGGCGATTTCGTTGATTTCTGCGTCGTAAGCTTCCACTTCGTTTTTCTCATCATCTGGATTTTCATCATCATATGAAAGAGCAGGATCTGCTTCGTATGCATCTTCGTCTTCTGGATCATCCGCATTATAGTCAATGGCATCTGAATCGCCATCCATGAAGGCATTAACGCGTTTTTTCTTAGCTTTTGGTGCTACTTCATCGTCATCATTTTCTTCAAGAGCGATGATTTCTTCGTCGATTTCGTCCACACCATACCATGAACGAAGACCCCATTTGTTGTCTCCAAGTGAGATGAAGCTACCGTCAAAGTTCAACTCTGTGTAGAACAAAGGCAAAGCTTCGCGGATATCGCTGTTTGATGTTCCAAGGTAGTTTTGAATTTCGTTTACAAGATCGCTAAAATGCATCTCATGATCGCGACCACGAAGTTCCAAGATAGCACGCGCTACCTCAATCATAGATAGTTCACTTTTTTCTTGCCCAGCAAATACTTCTAATTCCAAAGCGTTTCTCCTCATTTATACTACTATCGCCAGAGCAAACAGACTCTGACCTCATTTTATCATTTACTCTTTATTTTACGATAATTTTACAGAATAGTCAAAGGTTAAGGGGGAGAAAGTTAGTTGATTTGAACTGGGTAACTTCTCACAGTAACTTCCACTTGCCTAACCGAAGTGGAAATTAGTCTAAAACGGACTTTTATTTCTTTGCTACCCAGCCGATGGCATCGCTTGGTGGATTTTCAGTATCAATCCAGATAAATTCAATTCCAATTTCGCCATTTTTAAACTTGGCTAAACGAATGCCGTTGATTTCCAGTTCATTGAGTCGTTGTCCTGTCAAGACTTCACGTTCTTTCAAAATGAAAATCATACATAGAAATTTTTAAAAATTTTCTCTATCGTAAACCTGCCACTATTTCAGAAACTATATTAGCTGATTCCAAACGTAATATGGTCATTTCATCTACCTTCCCTAATAATGGCATTGCACCATACCAAACAATGGTCTTGTTTACCAAAAGAATAGGCGTGACTATTTTTGATTGAGTAAAAGACACTTTAATTTTCTTGCTCTTCAACTGGTCTAGCCATGTTTTATTTGCAACCGTCTCTGGTATACATATCTCAATTTGACTAATCCTAAATTCTTTTAGAAAATTCATCAGTTTTGTCTGGTGCACATAAGGTAAAACAAGTATACACTCCTGTCTTTCCCCTGCTAAGTCCTCTCTCAGCACATTCTCATATCTACTATCAACATAAACGAATTGTTTCTCCTCACCCTCAATGACACTATAATCCATCTTTCGATAAGCTACTTGTCGTTTCTGAAACATCTTTTCTAAATAAGGAACATGAATATCCACATAATCGAAAATACGTACCAAAGACTTATCCTTGTAGTTTCTATGAATCCGACCTGCGTACTGAATCAAATTATTTTTCCAAGAAAAGGGTGCTGCCAAGATAAGCGTGTCCAACTGAGGTAAGTCAAAACCTTCGCCAATGTATTTTCCAGTAGACAACAAAACAAACCCTTTATCTAGCTGTTCTAATGTCTTCAATAAACTTGTTCTCTCTTGGACTTTGGTTTTTCCGCTAATAATGTAACAGTCATCGACCTCTTTCTCTTTCAATAACTTTTCAAAGACATCTATCTGTTGAATTCGATTGACTAGAACCAAGATATTCCGCCCTTCTGCCACTTGGTCTAGAATATCCTTGAGAATCATCTGATTCCTCACTGAGTCAGTAGCAATCCAATCACTAAGCTGTATAAAATTACTTGCTTTAGTCTTTTCAATTTCCAGATGACCAAAAGAAGTGAATCTTAATTGCAATTGCCGTTTAAAAGATGTCTCCCTCTTACCAGCAGTATGAAGTATCTCACCAATTCTCTGAAAAACAATAGGTTCATGACCATTCTTACGTTCAGGCGTAGCCGTCAAACCGTAAAGATACTTCCCTCTAAACTGTGCCACAACTTTTTCAAACATCAAGGCAGACACGTGATGACACTCATCCACAATCATCATCTCATACTTATCCAAAAGACTTTGGCTATTTTCCAACTTAAATAGAGATTGGATCATAACGACATCAACCAGTTCACTCAGCCATTTCTTAGTCCCACCGTACTGCCCGACATAGCCTATTGCCCTTTCACGACCTGATGGCGTATAACGGGTAGCTTCTTCCTCTTCGAAAGTCAAAAAGCAGTTTAAGCGATCCAGCCATTGATCTAAGAGTTGCTTATTATGGACTAGAATAATTGTTTTTGTCTTACGTTCAGAGATGAGAGCAGCACCTAAAACGGTCTTCCCAAAACCAGTCTCCGCATGGAGTAAACCATTTTCTTTGGAAATCATATCTGACAGGGCTAACTCTTGCTCAAAAGTGAGTGCTCCCTTAAATTCCACTCTAATAGACCTTTGTACCTTTCTCCTATCTTCCACAGATACCTGCTTAAATTTATCTTGCAATGGATACAGCAAGCCTCTTGGCAACCATAAATAATGATCAGATTCTCCAAATAAATACATTCGCTCAGGAATTTGATAGGTTGGCTGTCGCATAGCCTGCTTTAAATAAAATTCGGGATTAGAAAATGAAGCCATATTTTTCAAGAAAAACAGTGTCTTGGGTGTCACAGACGATTTTTCAAGTTGGATCATATTGGATAAGACGACCTTCAACTCCTTATCCAATTCTTGCTTGCCTAACTCCTCTTGGATTAACAGTGCCACTTTAGCAGTTGAAACCCTCTGAATTTCTTGTAGATACCTCCATTGGTCTTCATAAGGCTGAAAATATTCATCCACAAAGACCGTTCGCCCTTGATGATAAGCTTCTCCTTGAAAAGGAAGGGCAATCAAATTACCAAATCCACCTTTAGGAAGAACATCCTGATTTGGAAACATGCGATCAAAAGAATCAAAGGACAGTTGCATACTTTCCTGCATTGCCAGTTCTAACAGTTTCTTTCCAAACAAGCGAGCCTCTCGACTCGGAATCGCTTCCTCAAAGAAGAACCAAATATGGAGTCCGTGACCCGAACGAGAAATCTCTAGATGGGCTTCCATCTGGCGTTCCCTGGCTATTCTTCTAATGGCTAAACCAGCTTCTTTCCAATCTCTTTCATCCAAATCCAGTACCAAAAAATAACAGCTATCATCTAAGTGCATAGGAAAGATACCGATAACTGTCTCCCCACGAAAATGAGATTTCAAAACGGAATCTGTCAATGTCTGGAAACTCCGTTTTTCAGGTGGCAACTGCTTCCAACCATAATCATAGGATGGAAAATATTGAATTTTCCCTTGATCATTGATGAAACTCTTAGCATAAACATCATAACGGCCAGCAAACACGGAGGTAAACAATTGTAATTTGTCTTGCGTCGTCAAGCGACTACTTTGAAGTTGGAACATCTCCTCGAACTGAGAGCGTTCCATCACAAACCGACTCTTGTCTTTAAGATGTTTACACAAGAAAAACTCACTATCCCCATTAAAAGAAGAAAAGACATCAAGTACTTCTACCACAATTCCATCCAAAGACACAAAAACAGCCATAACAGTCACCTCCTTGATTCCTATAGGCTGATTATAACAAGAATAGCTGAAATTGTACACGAAAATAAAATCCTAATAGTACTCATTTTGTATGTGACTAATATTCCGTCTCGCTCCAGAAGGTACGAGGTAAATAGAGTTTAAACGAGCAGTCTATAAAATTAAAAAAACGCATATTATCAAGCGACCTATGTACTTTGATGATATACGTTTTCTTGTGAGAATATTTACTTCATTTTTGCCTAAAATTCAATGTTTACTCAGTATTAGGATTATGAAAAATAGAGGTCTAAATCTAGATACATTTTTTCTGAAGACAAATCATTTTGACCACCGAGCAAGAGATTTTCAAAAAAAGCTGTTAAAAACTCAGGACGTCGCTGTAAAATCTTTGCATTATCTAATACTAAGGCATCACGAAAATACTTGGAATGTTGCTGAAATGGTGTATTATCAATATCAAAACCAAACTCACGAAGATACTGAATCAAAAAGACCGTTACTGTCCGAGTGTTTCCTTCGCGAAATGGATGAATCTGCCAGATTCCTGAAATAAAATGCTGGATTTTTTTAACCATATCCGCCTGGGTTAGTGTCGCATATTCAACTTGTCTTTCCTGATTAAAATCATAATCCAAGGTCATTTGAATCATAGAGAAATCAGAGTACACAACACTTTCACCATTCAAAACAGGTTCATTCTTTGTGATATTGGTTTGACGAAATTGCCCTACCGGAATAGAGGCTTCAAATATATCTTGAAACAACTCCTTATGAATAGCAAGTAGGGTCGCAGGGCTGAAGCTAAAGCCTCTTCGAGACAGTAGTTCTACAATACGTAGAGAAACTAAGTCTGCCTCCTCCGTACTTGCATCAATGGTATGATGATAAGCCGTTGCATCTTCATAAACCTGCTCGTAAGTCAGTTCACCTCGGGACTGTTTCTCAGCCAAAGATTCCATATAAGCTGATGGCACTAGATTATCAACCTTCTGCAGACCAAAACCTATGCGCCATAAGTCACGCTTAGCTTCATAAGACAAGTTTGGATTGTCAATGTTGTAAGTTGATTGCATAGAAAGATCCTTTCAATTGTTTTTCTGTGTCATAGGTAAATGGTGAAATGGGCATGGAATTGATGTAAATTATAAAAAACCATCATTGGCATACACCACTCTGAACTCGTTGGTCTGTTCAAATCCCAACTCAATTCCCCCGACACCTGAGAAGAAAGCTGCAATGTTGTACTTCTCAGGTCGGTTCGAACTTACAGAATTTGTCATGTAGTTACCTGCTTTCTAAAATATTAAAATAGTTTAGTCACCGTATCTGCAATTTTTTCGCCAATATTGGAGGAACAGCATTCCCGATCTGTACAAAAGCTGCTGTCCTTGAGTTTTCAAAATAATAATTATCTGGAAATCCTTGGATTCTGGCTGCTTCACGAACCGTAATAGACCTAGTTTGTTCCATACTGGGATGAATATAATAATGCCCATCCTTAGAAATATGTGCAACAACTGTATGACTATAGCCGGTTCCATCTAAAGCTTTGAATCGATCTAAAAATGAATCTTTATTTGAATGATTTTGAAGAACGGAGGGCAATTCGGAATATTTGATATTTCGACCACTCTGTTTTGCTTCTTGAACAATCTTATAGATTTTTAGATCATTACTTGTTTGTGGTCTTGCCATGTGTAAAGTAAGTGGAATTTTCTCATCTAAATTTCTATAGTATTTTTTCTTTTCATATGACAAACGAATCGCTCGATAATTATATCCTTCCTCGCCTGCATTTATTGAAGGCAAATCATTAAATAAACTTTTCAAGTTCAATGGTTTCTCTTTTAACTTTTCCAACTCATCAAAAAAATTTTTATCTAGTTTCACATCATTTCTTAATCCAAATATAAATAATCTTTCTCTATTTTGGGAAACACCGTATTCACTACTATTGATAACTTTATCACTAATAATATATCCAGCTTTTCTAAATTCAGATTTTATTTTTGGTAATAAAAGTAATCCATCTACATCTTTAAATGATAGGAGACCTTTAACATTTTCAAAAATAAAAAATTTTGGAGAATATTTGTTAAGAAAACTCAAATAATATTTATATAAGTAGATTCGGTTGTCTGATTTCTTTTTTTTCTCATTTATTGCTCTACCAATTGTAGAATATGCTTGACAAGGAGGGCCACCAATAATGCCATCTACTCTATCAGATTTTGAATCTATAAAATTAAATATTTCCTCTAAGCTATCTTTGTTTATTTCAATATTTAATATTGATTTAATTTTTTCACTCGGAACAATGTTCAATAATTCTTTCTTAGAAATTCTTCCATTCAAATACTTTCTATAATGATGAAGTTTATTATTTTCTTTTAAAAAGTAAAAAGCTTCTCTAATTTTTAAAGTTTCACATGCATCTTTATTTTTTTCAATATGACATAGAATATTAAAATCACGATTTCTAAATCCTTCTGTTAAACCACCGGCTCCTGAGAATAAATCGATAATATTCATTAACTTTCACTTCCTACAAATTTATTTGCTATTTCATCTGTAACCTTTTCAAAATCAAAATCAGGCTGTCCTTGTCTATTGTAGTAAATAGAAAACTTTGACAATAACGATTTTACAAAGCTATCTTGCAGCTTTATTAATTTCTTATAAATTTTATCATTTGACAATCGTTCAAATGACTCAGTCTTTATTTTTCTAAAATTTACAAATCCTCCATTAAAGATTTCAAAATAGTTACTCAACCAATAAAGATTATCAGAATGATTATTGGTAATTAAAGTCTTAATTTTCCCTTTTAATGTTTTTGAAATCGGTCCTCCTGTTGGAATATAATCATTATATTTATCAATTTCTACTAAGATAATAAATTCGTTTTTAGGTTTGCCATCTCTAATAGCTAAATCACATGGAGGTGATAATACTATATATTGAGTTTCACTTTCTAATTCCTCTAAAATAGTTCCAGTCTTTATTCCGTCTAAAGTAATATTAGGATTAATAAACATTTCTATTGCTTCATATTGGTCAGATTCAGATCCTAACAATTCATATAAATGTGAGATTGTATATCTTAGGACTAATTGTTTCATCTCTTCTTCATTTAGACTATTTCTTATACCTATCCAATGATCTATGTTTTTATAATAATTCTCCCAAAATAATTTCTTTAGACTAGACTCAATAATACCATGTTCCCCAATGACTGTAAACAATCCTGAATTAACCATAGATGCCATGTCATTTAAGACTTCTTCATTTGCATAATTAGATTTTATATAAGTTTTTATAAAATCAGTGTCGCTAATAATGGGAGTCCCCGAAAGAATCGCACAAGGAATTTTATAATCCTCTTTTATTTTATCAATAATAATATCACCAGAATCTCCACCCTTTAATTTGATATCAATGAGAACAAAATCAAAAATGTTTTTATCTAGATACTTCAGAGCATCATCAGAGTTTTTGGCAACAGTCATTTCAAATGTGTTTTCTTGGTCTGAAGTTCGGTTCATCAATTTAACGGAAGATTCCATGGTATCAATCATGGAATCTTCATCTTCTATATACAAAAAGTTATATATTTTCGTCATCTTCTAAATTTTCCTTGTTATATGATAATCTAAAGTGAGCTCCCCCACTATGTTCTAAAGCAATTAATGATAATTTATTTCTTTCTGCCGCCTCCCCAGAAATAGCCAATCCTAAGCCAGAACCTTCATTCTTAGTTGTAAATTCAGGGTCAAAAATGGACTCTTCTTCTATTAATTCTTTTTTAATTCCTTTACCAGTGTCAAAATAATCTATTATTAACTCAGATTTGTTTTCTTGAACATCTATACTTATTATTTTTGGTGTGGTACAATCTTTCATCCAGTAGATACTATTGTCAATTAAGTTAGCGAATATAGTTGCAATATCTTGAGGCCACCCATAGAAATCAATTCCCGTACTTGGAAAAATTCTAATTTCTATTTTCTCTTTTTCCAAGACTGTCTCAAAGATTTTAATTGTATTTTTAATTGCATTTATTAAGGAGAAAACTTTAGCTTTATCCCTTTTTCTAGTCGCCAATGGGTCTAACCTGTTAAATAAATCAACTAATACAGATGAATTTCTGTTTACTCCTTTTGAAATTTCTATCATTTCATTCAATGATTCATCATCGCCATCAGCTAAATAGAGTTTAAGCCATTTCTCAAAATTTGGTATTTGAGTTCTAAAATAATGCAATGGTCTTCTTCTTTCGTGCATCACAACATTAATTATTTTTCCAAGAGTAGCTTGCCCTTGGTAAACAGCTATAGCTTTACTCAATTCATCTACAATTTTTTGTTTTTTCCTTTCTTCTTTTAAAACTAGATGATTTACTTTTTCAATAGATGATTTTTCTAGACCAATATCTTGTAGAATGTTTCTCAAATCATTTGAAAGTGAAGTGTAATCTGATACCGAACTCAATTGATTATTAACTGATTTACTTTTTATTTTAGAGTCTGTCTTTCTTCTATAGATAAAACGTCTTTGTTCCAATAATGATAAAACTTCTTGAGTTATAGATATTAAACCATAGTAACTATCAGTTTTTTTTAATCCATCACGAGCACTTTGTTCATGTAAATCTGAATTTTCTTCAGATTCTATTTGAACATATCCTATTGTTTGGTTACTACCAATTCTAAGGCTTGGAGTTTGTACTCTTCTCTTATTTAGTTCAAGCCAATCGTTTTCAGGATCTCCCAATGGTCTTATTCGAAAACCATTTCTGTAGACGCCAATACCATTAAAATCATTAAGTAATTGTCTAGTCTGAAGATTGGTTAAGTATTTACCAGTTTGTTCATCTTTTAAGCCACGACCTATTAAACTATCAATTGCTGTTTTATCTCGATCATAAACCCTGATATCTAATTTAATTTTCCCACATTTTGTAGGAGACAAAGATTCTATGATTGTTTCGATTTCTGAACTTTTTCTTTGATTTTCGTAATATAAAATTGCTTTACCAGTTTCCTTAACTTCTCCATAGATTCTATAATCATAAATTTCCAAAAATGGAATGGGAGAGATTGAAACTTCAATATCTTCTTCAAAATTTTGTGTTTTAACTATAATATTAAATCGATCATCTTCATTCATATTTTGAAAAGGAGGAATTATTTTTTTTAACTCAAAAATGAGCTTATCAATATCCTCACGAGACCAATTTTTTTCATCTTTTTTGTCGTTATTATCTTGTTTATCTTGTTGAACTAATAGATGAGTTGTAGAAAGAATCGTTCCACTTTTTTTACTACAATTGGAAGTATCAATTTTAATGTTAATTTCATCTAAAAATTCATACTTAGCAAAGTCGGACCAATCCACATACACCTCGGTCAACTTCCCTTTTCGGGTTACTGTAGAAAGAAATAAATCATCACCTAATATATTAGCTGCATATCTTCCTATTCCTTTTCTTCCCTGCAATACTCTACCATTTTGACTTACTCGTTTTTTTACCTTACTAGTAGTTGATGGTACTAACCACTTAGTTTGAATATCTGCGAGAGACATCCCTGTACCGTCATCCTCGACAGTAATGGTAAGACTCTTATCGCTATCACGTCTAAATGTAACTGAAACTTTTGAAGCATCAGCATCATAAGAGTTTTTCACTAATTCCATTATTGCAGCAAACTTATCTTGAATCAAATCTTCTCCTATAGTAAAAAGATGTCGACTAGCTGGACGAATTTTTCCTGAAACAGTGCTCATTTTTTTCTCCTGTTAATAACATTTATAAAATATTTTGAGTTACTTCTGCTAGTATTTGTTCTGTTAGCTTAAACCGCTTATTTTAAAACCGTATATAAATTGTTCCCACGTACTAATAGTAATGCAAAAAATATGTTAATCGAATATTTATGGAGCTAAAAATAGAACAAAACTAAAGTATTAATTATTCTTAAATTTTTCATTATTGCTTAATTTTATTTACATATTTCCATTATACCAAAAAACACGGCTCATCACCGTGTTTCTGTGTTTATTTAACGAGTTTCTTCATCTCATCAATACGTGCGACGGTCGCGTCGTATTTCGCTTGGTAGTCGGCTTGTTTGTCGCGTTCTTTTTGGACGACTTCTGGTTTGGCATTGGCTACGAAGCGTTCGTTAGAGAGCTTCTTACCGACCATATCCAGTTCTTTTTGCCATTTAGCGAGTTCCTTGTCGAGACGAGCTAGTTCTTCTTCGACATTGAGGAGGTCTGCCAGTGGTAAGTAAATTTCTGCTCCTGTGATGACGCTTGACATAGCAAGTTCAGGTGCAGGGATGGTTGATGCGATTTCCAAGTGTTCTGGATTTGTGAAGCGTTTGATGTAGTTGACATTGCTGTTAAAGAAGGCTTCCAAGTCGCTATCGCTTGTCTTAACAAGGATGGTGATAGGCTTGCTTGGTGCTACGTTTACTTCCGCACGCGCATTACGAACGGCACGGATCAAGTCTTTGAGACTTTCGACACCAGTGTGAGCAGCAAGGTCTTCAAAGGCTGGGTTGACAGTTGGGTATTCTGCTGTAACGATAGAGCCTTCTGAGATTTGTCCAAAGATTTCCTCTGTCACGAATGGCATGATTGGGTGAAGGAGACGAAGGATCTTGTCCAGAGTGTAAAGGAGAACAGAACGTGTGATGACTTTCTCTTCTTCGTTGTCGCTATAAAGGACTTCCTTAGTCAATTCAACGTACCAGTCCGCAAATTCATCCCAGATGAAGTTGTAGAGGATGTGTCCAGCCACACCAAACTCAAACTTGTCAAAGTTTTCAGTAACTTTACCGATAGTTTCATTGAGGTTGTGGAGAATCCAGCGGTCTGTGACATTTCCAGCTTCCTTGTTGACCACTTTTTCGACATTGGCAGTTGCTTGCTCAAGGGTCAAACCTTCATTATTCATGAGGATATAACGAGAGATGTTCCAGATTTTGTTAATAAAGTTCCATGAAGCATCCATTTTCTCATAAGAGAAACGCACGTCTTGCCCTGGTGCAGAACCGTTTGAAAGGAACCAACGAAGGCTATCTGTTCCGTACTTATCAATAACATCCATTGGATCAATCCCGTTACCGAGAGATTTCGACATCTTGCGTCCTTGCTCATCACGAATAAGACCATGAATCAAGGCATTTTTGAATGGCGATTTGCCAGTAAATTCCAAACCTTGGAAAATCATTCGAGATACCCAGAACGGGATAATATCATAACCAGTCACCAAAGTTGATGTTGGATAATAACGTTTGAAGTCTTCTGAGTCGACATCCGGCCAGCCCATGGTAGAGAATGGCCAAAGAGCCGAACTGAACCACGTATCCAAGACATCTTCGTCCTGAGTCCAACCTTCACCTTCTGGAGCTTCTTCGCCGACATATATTTCACCCTCAGCATTGTACCAAGCAGGGATTTGGTGACCCCACCAGAGCTGACGAGAGATTACCCAGTCGTGGACATTTTCCATCCATTGAAGGAAGGTATCGTTGAAACGAGGTGGGTAGAATTCAACCTTATCCTCTGTATCTTGGTTGGCAATGGCATTCTTAGCCAATTGGTCCATCTTGACGAACCACTGAGTAGACAAGCGTGGCTCAACCACGACACCTGTACGTTCTGAGTGGCCAACACTGTGAACAAGTTTTTCGATTTTGACAAGAGCACCTATTTCTTCCAGCTTAGCAACGACTGCCTTACGAGCTTCAAAACGGTCCATGCCTGCAAATTCAAAGGCAAGCTCATTCATAGTTCCGTCGTCGTTCATGACGTTGACTTGTGGCAAGTTGTGACGTTGACCAACCAAGAAGTCATTTGGATCATGGGCAGGTGTGATTTTCACGACACCTGTACCAAACTCAGGATCAGCATGCTCATCTCCAACAATTGGGATTAATTTATTAGCGATTGGAAGGATGACGTTTTTACCAATCAAGTCCTTATAGCGTGGGTCTTCTGGATTGACCGCAACCGCAACGTCCCCAAACATGGTCTCAGGACGAGTTGTCGCAACTTCAAGGGCGCGTGAGCCGTCTTCCAGCATGTAATTCATGTGGTAGAAGGCACCTTCGACATCTTTGTGAATCACCTCAATATCAGAAAGAGCTGTGCGAGCTGCTGGGTCCCAGTTGATGATAAACTCACCACGGTAGATCCATCCTTTCTTGTAAAGGTCCACAAAGACCTTACGAACAGCTTTTGACAAACCTTCATCAAGAGTGAAACGCTCACGAGAGTAGTCTACAGAAAGCCCCATCTTGCCCCATTGTTCTTTGATGGTAGTGGCATACTCATCTTTCCATTCCCAGACTTTATCTAGGAATTTTTCACGACCGAGGTCATAACGCGTAATGCCCTCACCACGTAAGCGCTCCTCAACCTTAGCTTGAGTGGCAATACCAGCGTGGTCCATACCAGGAAGCCAAAGCGTATCAAAACCTTGCATGCGTTTTTGACGGATGATGATATCTTGCAAAGTCGTATCCCAAGCGTGACCAAGGTGAAGTTTCCCAGTTACGTTTGGTGGCGGAATGACGATTGAATAAGGCTTAGCCTTTTGGTCTCCTGAAGGCTTGAAAACATCCGCATCAAGCCATTTTTGGTAACGACCAGCCTCAACTTCGGCTGGATTGTATTTAGGTGAAAGTTCTTTAGACATATTTTTGTCCTTTCTCTATTGTATTCATTTTATTTTGAATTTGCTTAGCAGCTTCTTCTGCAGACAAATTCGTATTATTTATTTTAAAGTAGTGGTGCAGCTCATTCGGTTGATGTCGGGAATTTAATTGAAGTGTTTCAGCGGTCTCTAAAATTTCTCTTTCAGATACCTCAATATGCCGTTTCAAGGGCTTGTGCTTCAACCGGTTCTCCGTTTGATTTCGATGTAAGCGCTCCTCAAGACTTGTTTCCAACTCCACAAAAAGAATCTCTTGATGATAGTCATCCAACAAATCCTGAATTTGCTTCAAATACAGCAGCTGGTACTGATTTGAAAAATCAATTACATCTGTTAAAATTACTGATCGCTGATTTCTTGCACTTGCTCCAAGGAAAGAAAAGGTCATTCCACGAACAAATTCCCACATCTCCTCTGTATAATCCTGATAGATTTCTAGTGCAAAATCGATGGCTTGATGGTTATAAAAGAGGGTAGCATCTGTCAGTCGAGATAACTCTTGACCAATCGTCATTTTCCCAGAAGCCGGAGCCCCAATGATGAAAAGATGCATCAAATTACCTCCCACTCACTACTCAGCAAGCCATATGTCAGGCTGTCACAGCGATTTCCTTGAACATCTTTACGGTCTCGGATACGAGCTTCGAGGGTAAATCCAAGTTTTTCTGCGACTCGTTGACTTTGGACATTATAGTCAAAGCAAGTTAGTTCAATCTTGTGAAGACCCAAATCTTTAAAGGCTAAGTCAATCAAGGCAAGCGTTGCTTCTGGTACATAACCTCGTCCCCAATAGTCTGGATGCAAGGTATAGCCAAGCTCTAGCACATCATCCGCATGGCGATGGTTGAAATCAACAGAACCAATGACTTTATCGGTTCCTTTGACGACAATCCCATAGCCAGATGGGAGATTTTCCTTTTGATTGCGTTCGGGAAGGATATGCTCTAGATAGTAAACCTCATCTTCCAAGGTCTTGACTGGAGGAAAGCCTGCTGGATAGGCAACCTCTGGGAGACTAGCGTAGGTATGGATATCCTCAGCATCTGCCACTGTACGAACTCGTAGGACGAGTCGTTCGGTTTCTAATCGTTCTGGTAATTCAGCTCTTGACATCCTTCATCCTCGCTTTCTTGATGAAGCTCCCCATAGGGTCGACACGATCATCTAAATAGCGATAAACGCGCTGGTGACCGTCCCCCATAAAGTAAGTCGGTGAAAAACGGTCATTTTTAAAATGTCCCTTATCATCCAAGAGTTCAGGATCAGCCAGTCGTTCGATAATCTTGGAAAAGATATGACAGTTTCCATCTTCCTCGATAATCCGATCTACCTGACAGTCCAATACGACTGGACAGGCCTCTAAAATCGGAGACTGAGTCTGTTCAGAAATCTCGTAGTCTAGCCCCAGGTGTTTCAATTTCTCTCGATGACTGATAAAACCAGCCTGCTCCATCTCGAGCATGAGATTTTCATCAGGGATATTCACGGTGAACTGTTGATAATGCTTAATCTGTTCAGTCGCATTTTCTTCAGCACCAACACCAATGACTAGCCAATCTCCCAAGCTATAAGAAGAGCTACAGGTCGTAATATTGTGTCCAAAATTCTGATCCTGATACCCCAAAATGAATATAGGAAAGCCATAGTAGAGTTTACTTGTGTTAAAAGATTGCTTCATAACAACCTCCTTTTACTAAGACGCAAAAGAAAAGCCCTGCCATCTACATGACAGGGACGAATGTACTTATCCGCGGTACCACCCAATTTCGGGCAGTTGCCCGCAACTCTCGTCTTTAAAACAAAAAGACACTTTTATTTTAATTTTTCATCCATTAGCAACCAGTTTTGACACATTTGTGGACTTCTCAGCACCGCCACTTTCTGTAAAATGTGGGATTCAAAACACCTCTAATGGCTCTATTGTAGCAAGATTTTGTCGGAAATGCAAGGCACAAGAAAAATTACTTGAACTTGATGCCATTTTCCTTCAATTTCTTGATGGTAGCTGGGCCGATTCCTTTCAAGGCAAGGAGTTCTTTTTCAGTCCAGTTTTTGAAATCTGAAGCAGACTTGATTCCTTCATCATAGAAAGTTTTGGCACGGTCAAGTGGAAGTCCACCCAAGTTTGCTGCAAAATCTTCTACAGAATTGGCTACTTTTTGAGCTTGCTCTTTGGTAGCTTCTACTGCTTGTTCAACTTTTTTAGAAACAGCCTTACCAGCTTGGCTTGCTGACTGTTCTGCACGTTTTACGACTTTTTTTGTCTCTTCTACAACCTTAGTCACAGTACTTGAAAAGGCACCTGCACGACGGAGGCTATTTCGTAATTGTTTTTTACGATTGAGTTTCTTTGACATGATAAAATCCTTTCAATAAAAAATCCCTGCTCTGACAAGGATTTAATATAAATATTCTATCAAGATTTTAGTAAAAAATCAAGAATCTTTCTCGTTTAATAATTTCGCTCACCAAACAAGCCATCTGGCAAATCATGGAATCCCTTACCTGCCTTGAAGTTTTCAAACTTACCAAGCAAGAACTGATAAGCATCCAAGCGGCTTTCATAGCGAATCATGGCATCTTTGGCACGCTCATCTTGGTCTTCTTCGTAGACTTTTTGGCTTTCCTTATGTGCCATGTCGTTGATCATGATTTGGGTATTGACCCAAGCTTCAAATTCCTTCATAAATTCTTGTTCGTAACTCATTTTTTCTCCTTATTCTAATCCACGGAAATAGTCCGTGTCAATCTCACGGTAGGGCTGGATATCCTGAACATACTCCAACACACCTTGGAATTCCCCATCTTCATCGTGCACTGCAGCGTAGGTGATGTGGACAAACTTGCCTCGTGATTGAGATTTGAACCACATTTCATACTTGTCTTTAGTACCCTCACGAAGCCCCTTCATGATGGTCTTGACCTTGTCCAAGTACTTAGGCGGATGGCAGAGTTCGACATTGCGCCCAACTTGGGACGGGGTCCGTTTGAAAATCATCTCATCAGCTGGCGTATTGTCATTGTAATACTGGAAAATATCGTCTTTATTGACAAAGGTAATCTCCATAGGAAGATGATTGAGGATGAGATTGGCCTGCTCGACTGAGAGATAGCCATTGCCAAAAGCCTGTTGACTATGGCGATCCAGCACTGTTTCCTTTTCCTTAGGGGTAAAGGTAATGGTGAACTGGCCTTCTGGCGTATCAATAACTTGTTGCACTTGGCCTTCAGCTGTGTCTAGTTGCACGGGCTCCCCTGCACTCTTTTCCTCAACAAAACTCTGGCGTTCTGGCACCCATTTCTCAGACGGACGGATGATGGCATAGCCATAGGCATCGCTCTCCTCCGCAATCTGAAGCCAGTCATCTTGGGTGAAGGACTCAAGGAGAATCATGAGAAGGATGGACTCTTCCTTGAAAATCATACTTTCAAACTCTGTCGCAAAGGCTTCAAAATCTTCTTTCACAGTGGAAATCGGCACTTCTGGTAGTGACTTGGCTGTCGTTAGAGCTGTTTGAAAGAGTTCCCTGATCTGATCATCCACTCCCCACATCACTTTTGGGGGTGAATCATGTCCATAGCGCTCCATGATAGGAAAGAAGAGTTCTTCTTTACGTTGGTAATGGATGTCAAATTGCCCCACAAGTCCCATCTGACGCACCAAACCCTTACGCATCTCCGCAAGCATTTCTTCATCTTCCATAGACTCATAGGTATCTAACAGTCTCCGAATGCGAATCAAGGCCGCACGGAGGGCCAGATTTTCTTCTTTGAAAATCCGAACTGGGTGACCTGGATGCTCAGTATCCTCTACTTCGACACCTTTAATAGCATTTTTAAAAAGATTAGCATGGACATCGCAGAGTTCCATAACATCTTCAAAGGTGACACCTGAGTCTGAGTTCATCAGCTCGTGCTCCATGAGGGAAATTTCGATGGCTGAAACACCTGCAAAGGTCGCATCAAAACGCTCCTGAACCGACTCAGGAGAGGCACCATTGTGCAATTCTAACAAAATATCCCGCAGGACATGAATCCGTTCATCTGCCATTAGTCTAACCCAATCACATCGTAGCCGTTTGCTTCCAGCGTGCGGACAATCTTGTCCATAGGAGTTCCTTCAAGCTTAGAACCCTGTTTGAGTGATACTTTACGACCAACTGTATTACGCATTAAGGGATTAGCAAGGGGTTTAAAACCAAGCTCCACTAGGATTTCCAAGACTTCTGGATGCTTGTCAACCACTTCTGCAACGGGAATTGACACATCGATGATATTATCCATGACGACCTCCATTGAATGTTCTAAAATGATTTTACTGCTTTTATTATACCACAAGGAAAGAGATTAAAAAACTAGCAGTGCAAGACTTGCTAGTTCCCCACAACTTGGATTACCATCTAAATAAGTTTAAAGAGCCAATCCAATATTTTAAATAATAGCTTGTAAAACAGCAATTGGACTGTAAAAGAGATGATCATCCAAAAGAATTTCAAAATCCCAATAATCGGTTTGATAAAAATAATGGCAAGAAGTCCCAAAAAAAATTTCATTTTTTATCCTCTGGCTTGATGAGCCACCGAGCCGTATCCATTAACTTGTCTGCAATAAAGAGTTTCCCAAAACCGACAACGGCATTATCATCTTTCTTTATCGTTTTCATTACTTTTACACCTTGCACGGTCAAAAAGTAATTCCCGTAAATTTTAGCTAGAATTTTTATAAGTCCCATATTACTCACCTTCAATGATTTCAGTTTCTTTTCGGATAGTATCAATATCTAGTTGATACTGCCCTTCATTATAATTAACTAATTTGGATAATTCCTTTTGCAGTCTTTCCCCCATCGGCTTCATGGTCGCAAAGGTTAAACCACCAGAAAGGACACCCCCTAAAATAGGAATCACTTTTCCCATTCCCTTAGCCAAGCCTCCCTTTGTCAAGCTGACTCCAAAAATTTTCAAAACTTTCTCCAGAATAGGATACCAAAGTGTCTTTGTCAACGCTTTCTGCGGAATCGTCTTCATCACATGCTTGGCAACTGTTACACCTCCAGAGCGAAGCAAAGCTCCTGCTCCATTTACCCCTAGCATGACACCGAGATAAAGTAAGAGTGTATTTTGAGCATCCTCGCTCAATTCATCACGGGATTCCCAAAGATCATCAAATCCATAAATATAGCCTAGTTCTTGTGCTAACTTTAATGAAAAAGCATAAAACTGAACTACATCTGTTGGAATAGTGATTGCCATGGCAATACCGCCAGGTAAACCTGCCAAAATCGAAGTCCCGCTTGCTCGTAGAACATTGTCCTTAATACAGGTCTTAGCAACTCGATCCAAGCTTTCCTTTGTTAACAAAGAGGTCGGACCTTTTTCCAATAATGTAGCAATATCCTTTCGATCTAACTCTTTAGAAAATTTGTCAACTAAAAATTTTTCTCGATTAACTTTGACCATGGGTAATTTCACCACTTGTTGCAGCACTTGCATCGCTAACTCTTGTTTGCCCATCTCTATCTCCATTTATCATTCGTATTAAACTTTATCATATCATACTATGAGGTATTTACAAATTTTTTAAACTGTTTTTTTGCTAATACAGCTATTAATAGCTAGAAGAGTTCACCCACCAAAAAAGAGGGTTGTCCCTCTGAGCCCACTGAAAAAGTCATCAACTTGATGGCTTTTTTGTTATACTAGAGATGA
>CAURES010000013.1:0-27273 GCA_963523725.1 uncultured Streptococcus sp. | reverse complement strand
GTGTCAAGGCCTTGGCGGCCCACCGTCTCTCGCATTTTCTCTGGAAGCATGGCTTCAAACTCCTGGCTCGTATGCACAGTCAGTTTTGGCGCTTTTGGACGCAGATTGAGATTCATCCGGGTGCCCAGATTGATTCAGGTGTTTTTATCGACCATGGTTCAGGGTTGGTGATTGGAGAGACAGCGATTGTTGAAAAGGGTGTTCTCCTTTATCATGGGGTGACTCTTGGGGGAACAGGGAAAGACTGTGGCAAACGCCATCCGACCGTTCGTCAGGGCGCTCTCATATCAGCCCATGCCCAAGTTATCGGACCTGTGGAAATCGGTGAAAATGCCAAGGTTGGTGCAGCAGCAGTTGTCGTGGCAGATGTACCTAGTGATGTGACAGTTGTCGGTATTCCGGCCAAGATTGTTCGTGTTCATGGAAAGAAGGATGAGCCTGTCATTCATGAAGTCGAAGAAAAACGAGAGTACTACGTCAATAAACTCGAGCAGGCTAAAGAAGCCAGTCACAGATCGTCTGGGTTGTAGAGGATAGCTATATGATTCAAGCAAGAAACAAGTTAAGCCGAGAGGAGTTATCTGAGGCGAAAAAACTAATTAACTGTTGCCAAAACTATGACGGTACCTATCGTGATCCCTATCTTTCTAACATGCTTAATTTTGACCCAAACATGCCCGCCTTTTTCCTTTATTATGAAAAAGGCGAACTTGTTGGTTTATTAACTGTCTATGCAGATGACCAAGATGTAGAAGTGACGATACTGGTTCATCCAGATCATCGCCGTCAGGGGATTGCGCGTGCATTGTTTACTAGTTTTGAGAAAGAAACGGCTTCTTTCCCTATTCGTTCAGTTACTTTTCAGACAGAGCGTGTTTTTCTAGACCGTTATCCTGATTTTGTTAGCAACTGGGGATTGGTCGAGGATGAAGATACAGAAACTTGGTTAGGTAAGGATAGAAGACCTTATCCGTTAGCAAAGGTTTCCAATCTTGAAGTTTTGTTAGCAGATAGTTCGTATCAGGATCAAATCAGTCAGTTAAAATTTCAGGCATTCTCAGAGGAACATGAGTCTAGAGAGATTGTGGATAGATATGTCGCTGAAGCTCTGAAGGATCCAGAAAGTCGCTTATATATTTTGTTAAAAGACGGTCAGGTTATTGGAACTTGCACGGTAGATTTATCGACTAATACGAATTACTTCTACGGTTTAGCAATATCGGAACCTGAACGTGGGAAAGGCTATGGAAGCTATTTAGCAAAATACCTTGTCAACCAATTGATTGAGCAAAATGATAAGGAATTTCAGATTGCAGTGGAAGATAGCAATGTAGGTGCCAAACGCTTGTATGAAAAAATTGGCTTTGTCAAACAGACTCAGGTGGTTTATCTGAATGAGAAAGGAGCAAGGGATTCCGAAGTGTAGAGATATTCGGACTGAAATTCAATTGAACTCTTAGTGATGAAACTAACTGTTCTCGGATTTTGGCTTTCCTGATTATGATTTATGATTAAAATCTATGACACCATGTCTCGTGATTTGCGAGAATTTGTCCCAATCGAGGACGGCAAGGTCAAGATGTATGTTTGTGGGCCAACCGTGTATAACTATATCCACGTGGGGAATGCTCGCTCAACAGTGGCTTTTGATACGGTTCGTCGCTATTTTGAGTATCGTGGGTACGAGGTTGCCTATATTTCCAATTTTACGGATGTGGATGATAAGATTATCAACCGTGCCAAGGAAGAAGGTATCACGCCTCAGGAGGTTGCGGACAAGTACATCGCTGCCTTTCGAGAGGATGTGACGACCTTGGGCGTCAAACCTGCGACTCGCCATCCTCGTGTGGTGGAGTTTATGGCTGACATCATCCGCTTTGTGGAAGACTTGATTGAGAAAGGCTTTGCCTACGAGAGTCAAGGAGATGTCTATTTTCGTGTGGAAAAATCTCACAACTATGCCAAATTGGCTAATAAAACCTTGGAAGATTTGGAACTAGGTGCTTCAGGTCGTACCGATGAAGAGACGGCTCGTAAGGAAAATCCTGTGGACTTTGCACTATGGAAATCTGCCAAATCAGGTGAGATTTCTTGGGAAAGTCCTTGGGGACCTGGTCGTCCAGGCTGGCATATCGAGTGTTCGGTCATGTCGACAGAGATTCTGGGTGATACCATTGATATCCACGGTGGTGGAGCCGATCTGGAGTTTCCTCATCATACCAATGAAATTGCCCAGTCAGAAGCCAAAACAGGCAAGACTTTCGCCAACTATTGGATGCATAATGGCTTTGTCAATATCGACAATGTCAAGATGTCCAAGTCCTTGGGTAACTTTATCACAGTGCACGATGCCCTCAAAACCATTGATGGGCAAGTACTTCGTTTCTTCTTTGCAACTCAACATTACCGCAAGCCTATCAACTTTACGGAAAAAGCAGTGCGTGATGCCGAGACCAATCTCAAGTATCTGAAGAACACTTATGAACAACCATTCACTGGAACTGTAGATGCTCAAGAGTTGCAAGCCTTTAAAGATAAGTTTGTAGCAGCTATGGATGAAGATTTTAACGCTGCCAACGGTATTACAGTAGTCTTTGAAATGGCTAAATGGATAAACTCTGGCAACTATGATGCAAGTGTCAAGCAAGCTCTTGCAGATATGTTAGAGGTCTTTGGGATTGTCTTTGTTGAGGAAGTATTGGATGCAGACATTGAAGCCTTAATCCAAAAACGCCAAGAAGCGCGTGCCAATCGTGACTTTGCGACAGCTGACCAGATTCGTGATCAACTGGCTGCTCAAGGCATTAAACTACTGGATACAAAAGATGGAGTGAGGTGGACTCGTGATTGATGTCAATCTCATTAACGGGATTGCGCTAGCCTTTGAAGGAGATGCGGTTTATTCTATGTATATTCGCCGCCACCTCATCCTCAAAGGTATGACCAAGCCCAATAAACTCCATCAAGAAGCGACCAAGTATGTGTCAGCCAAAGCTCAGGCACGCCTGATTTCCCTCATGTTGGAGGAGCAAGTCTTAACGGAAAAAGAAGAAGAAATCTACAAACGTGGTCGCAATACTAATAGCCACACAAAGGCCAAAAATGCCGATGTGGTGACTTACCGTATGTCCACGGGTTTTGAAGCAGTCATGGGCTATCTTCATATGACTGAAAATCTGGAACGGCTTGAGAGCTTGATTTCGTGGTGCATCCAAAAAGTAGAGGAGTAGAAATGCTTGTAAAAGAACTACAAGACTGGTTTCCCGAGGCTCAGATTTCAGACCAACCAGTAGAGAAAGAAGGCTATCTCACTCTCCCTTTAGCTTCTCAGCAGTGGATTTTGCTGGAGGAAGCTGGGTTAAGCGAGCGTGAAAAGCAGTTGGTTGCCCTTTTGACCCAGCAGGAGCAGGCTCGCTCGCTCAATCCTTGGTATTCTTATCTGGTTGAGGGTAAGGGACAGGCGCCGAAAACTTTTAAAAAGATTCAGTTGGTTTATTGTCATCTTTCCTATTTTCAGCAGGAAAATCTAGCTTCTTGGCTGGATATGATGCGGACCCTTTTTCCTAACTGTCAGACAGTGCTTCAGGTTGGAGCTCAGGATTATGTTTTCGTACTTCAACAAGATAAATACACTTCTGTACGAGCTATTTTAAGTGATACGATTGAAGCGGTTGAGTATGATTTTGGACTGCGTCTATCTATCATGTTGGGTCAGGTTTGGTCTCAGACAGGCCATCAAGCCCTATCAGACTTAATCAAAGCGGAGCGCGATTTGTTCAAGACTTGGTGGCGTCAGGGTCACCAAGGTGTTCATACCTTTTCACAACTCTATCTTTGGAGTATGGGGGAAAGAATTGTGGACCTGAGAGTCATTAAAGAATGCCTGCACCAGATGATTTTGGATCAGGACCAGATTCAGGAAATCATTCTCTCTCTTTGGAAAAATAGTGCTGTTCTCACTAAAACAGCACAACAACTGTATTTGCATCGTAATTCTCTCCAATACAAGATTGATAAGTGGGAAGAATTGACAGGTCTACAGTTGAAGGAATTGACTGACCTGACCCTGTGCTATCAGTTGATTTTACCAGATATTCTCTAAAGTTTTGTGCAAGTTGCACAGAACTTTTTTGTTTTTTTGGTCACCTTGCCATAGAAATGTAAAGCGTTTTCATCTATAATAAAACTATCAAAAGACAAAAGGAGTTAACCTCATGGTAGAATTAAATCTTAAAAATATTTACAAAAAATATCCAAACAGCGAACACTACTCAGTTGAAGACTTCAACTTGGACATCAAAGACAAAGAATTTATCGTTTTCGTAGGTCCTTCAGGATGTGGTAAATCAACAACTCTTCGTATGATTGCTGGTCTTGAAGATATTACAGAAGGTACTGCATCTATCGATGGAGTGGTTGTCAACGACGTAGCTCCAAAAGATCGTGACATCGCCATGGTATTCCAAAACTACGCTCTTTACCCACACATGACGGTTTATGACAACATGGCTTTCGGTTTGAAATTGCGTAAATACAGCAAGGAAGACATCGACAAACGTGTGCAAGAAGCAGCTGAAATCCTTGGATTGAAGGAATTCTTGGAACGTAAACCAGCTGACCTTTCAGGTGGTCAACGTCAACGTGTTGCCATGGGTCGTGCCATTGTCCGTGATGCAAAAGTGTTCTTGATGGACGAACCTTTGTCAAACTTGGATGCCAAACTTCGTGTATCAATGCGTGCTGAAATCGCTAAAATCCACCGTCGTATCGGAGCTACAACTATCTACGTAACTCACGACCAAACAGAAGCGATGACACTTGCAGACCGTATCGTTATCATGTCAGCAACTAAGAACCCTGCTGGTACAGGTACTATCGGACGTGTAGAACAAATCGGTACACCTCAAGAAGTTTACAAAAATCCAGTTAACAAATTCGTAGCAGGATTCATCGGAAGCCCAGCTATGAACTTCATCAACGTGAAATTGGTTGGTAGCGAAATTGTTTCTGACGGTTTCCGTTTGAAAGTTCCAGAAGGTGCTTTGAAAGTTCTTCGTGAAAAAGGCTACGAAGGTAAAGAATTGATCTTCGGTATCCGTCCAGAAGACGTGAATGCAGAACCTGCTTTCCTTGAAACATTCCCAGAATCAGTTGTAAAAGCTACTATCTCTGTATCAGAATTGCTTGGTTCAGAATCTCACCTTTACTGCCAAGTTGGTAAAGATGAATTTGTTGCAAAAGTGGATGCTCGTGACTACTTGCAAACAGGTGCAACAGTTGAACTTGGATTTGACTTGAACAAAGCACACTTCTTTGATGTAGAAACTGAAAAAACAGTTTACTAAGATAAATGAAACTCAAAACACTGCTAGAGAAATCTGGCAGTGTTTTTTGCGATTGAGTTGAAAAACTCTCCAATTGAACTGGAGAGTGGCTGTTTATACTCAATGAAAATCAAAGAGCAAACTAGGAAGCTAGCCGCAGGCTGTACTTGAGTACGGCAAGGTGAAGCTGACGTGGTTTGAATTTGATTTTCGAAGAGTATTATTCTGCAGCTTGTTGCCAACGTTTTGCTAGCATATGAGACAGGCTAGAAATTGCTAGGTTAAAGCTGAAGTAGATGAGGGCAATCAGGATATACAGACTGAAGACCTGCTCTGGTTCGAAATAACGGCCCATGAGAATTTGGCTAGCTCCAAAGAGTTCTTGTAGGGCGATAACAGAGTAGAGGAGACTGGTATCCTTAATCACGGTTACAAACTGGGAAATGATGGCTGGCAACATTTTGCGAATAGCTTGTGGGAGAATGATGTAGTAGAGGATTTGGGCTGAAGTGAAGCCTTGTGACATTCCTGCTTCGTATTGCCCCTTGTCTACGGCATTGAGACCACCTCGGATAATTTCAGCTAGGGCCGCTGATGTAAAGAGGGTAAAGGCAGTGATTCCTGCTGGTGTGGATTTCATCTTGAACACTAAAAAGATAGTGAAAATCCAGAGGAGGTTGGGAACGTTACGCACAAACTCGATGTAAATGCTGGAGATGATACGTAAGACAGGATTTTTCCCATTTCTCATGACAGCTAGCACTGTACCGATAAGGGTAGAGAGGACGATGGCAATCAGAGAAATATAGAGGGTCAAGCCAAATCCTTTAAAGATAAAGACTAGGTTATCTGGGGTCAAAACTTCTAAAATGGATTCCATAGTAACCTCCTAAAGTGAATAGGCTTTTTTGTTGGCTTGCTCCATCTTGCGACCAAACTGGGCAACAGGGAAGCATAGAGAAAAGTAGAGAAGGGCAGCACCTAGAAAGGCTGGGATATAGTTTCCGTTAAGGGCTGACCAAGACTTGGTCACAAACATCAAGTCCACTCCAGATATGATAGCGACTGTCGAGGTGTTTTTGATGAGGTTGACGATTTGGTTGGTCAAAGGAGGGAGAATGATACGAAAGGCCTGAGGCAAGATAATCAAGCGCATGGCACTGATATAGGTAAAACCTTGCGACAAGGCGGCCTCCATCTGACCGCTAGGAATAGACTGAATACCTGAGCGAATAACCTCAGCGATATAGGCGCCGTGATAGAGACCCACGCAGAGAACAGCTGTCCAATAAATCGGAATCATGATGATATGGTCACTGATAAGAGGTAGGCCATAAAAAACGATAACAAACTGCACCAAGAGGGGAGTATTTTGGTAAAATTCGACAAAGATGCGAGCTAAAATGCGTAAAATCGGACGTTTGCTGGTTGACATAGCACCAAAGAAGATTCCTAAAACCATGGCGAGGATAAAGGATCCAATCGCTAGGGCAAGAGTGAAGAGGAAACCATTGAAAAATTGTCCAAAATCCTGAAAATAGGCTGTCCAAGATGATAAATCTGTCATGATGTGTCCTCCTTAATTTGCGGTATGGCTAGATGGTTTGAGCTTGTAACGGTCATAAAGTTTTTGCAAACTGCCATCCTTGCTCCATTTGGTGACCAAGTTATCAAGATAGTCGTTGAGCTCGGTATTTGATTTCTTGGTAACGATACCGTAGTCAGATGGCTTGAAACTATCATCTAGTAGTACTGTGCGTTTGCTGATGTAGCCAGATAGGATAGAACGGTCAACGGAAAAGGCATCAATACGGTGAGCGTGTAGGGAAGTAATCAATTCTGGGTAGGAACCAAGTTCGACGAATTTAAACTTCAGACCTTTCTTTTTACCCAGTTCAGTAATCAGGCGTTGGGTGATGGAACCTTGGGCAACCCCGATGGTTTTACCGTTTAGGTCCTCAATCTTTTTGATTTTGGCAGATTTATTGACCAAAAATCCAGAAGCGTCTGTGTAGTAGGGACTGGTAAAGTTGTAGAGTTTTTTGCGTTCGTCTGTGATGGTAAAGGTCGCGATATCCATATCGACCTGTTCATTGTCTAGAAGGGGTCCACGGGTTTGTGCGGTAACAGGCACATAGCGAACCTTGACCTTGAGCTCATCAGCTACCATCTTGGCCAAGTCAGTTTCGATACCAGAATAGGTCCCTGTCTTGGGATCCTTGTAGCCAAAATTGGGAACGTCTTGTTTGACACCGACAACTAGTTCGCCTCTCTTTTGAATATCTGCGACACTGGTGTCGGCCTGAACTGGTTTTGTAGCAGCAAGGCCGAAAAGGCTAATCAATAATGCGGATAAAAAGAATTTCTTTTTCATAGGCGCCTCCTTATTTGACTTTGTCACTTTCGTGGTTGATGATTTTGCTGAGGAATTGTTGGGCACGAGGTTCGCTTGGATTGTCGAAAAAGTCATCGACATCTGTCGTATCCACCAAAACTTCTCCGTCAGCCATAAAGATGATGCGGTCAGCAACTTCACGGGCAAAGCCCATTTCATGGGTCACGACAATCATATTCATACCATCGTGGGCTAATTTTTGCATAACTGCCAGAACATCACCGATGGTTTCAGGGTCAAGAGCAGATGTTGGCTCATCAAAGAGGAGGAGTTCAGGATGCATAGCGAGTCCACGTGCGATGGCAATCCGTTGTTTTTGTCCACCAGAAAGCATGGCTGGATAAGAATCTTTCTTGTCCCACATATTTACAAATTCCAGATATTTTTGAGCTGTTTTTTCAGCTTCTTTTTTATCAATTCCTAGAACTTTTATGGGTGCGAGTGTTACGTTTTCTAACACTGTTTTGTGAGGGTAGAGGTTGAAATGCTGGAAAACCATGCCGACTTCCTTGCGAAGAGGAACTAAATCTTTCTGGCTGGCACCAGCAACTTGGTGACCATTTACTAGAAGACTTCCTTTGTCTACAGCCTCCAAACCATTGATGGTGCGGATAAGAGTGGACTTACCAGAACCAGAAGGGCCTAGGAGTACAACAACTTGCCCTTTTTCAAAACGGAGATTGATGTCGCGGAGTGCGTGATAGTCTCCATAATATTTTTCGACGTGTTCAAATTCTACTAAAGCCATAAGGAATCTCCTTTGTGTTAGATTTTATAACACGATTCTACACCAAAAGATTTTTCTTGTCAAATCATATCTGAAAAAATTCACTAAAATTTTATAAAAAAGCAATCCGGATAGAGAAAAAGCCTAAATCATGTTATAATGAAGCAATAGAATTCTTAGAAAGAGTGGATGTCTTTTTGATAACACCTACTTATGAATGGCAGTTTGCCCCGCAGGTAGAAGATGCGGATTTTACAAAGATAGCCAAGAAGGCTGGACTGGGTCCTGAGGTGGCTCGGTTATTATTTGAAAGAGGGATTCAGAACCAAGAAAGTCTGAAGAAGTTTTTAGAATCTTCCTTGGAGGACTTGCACGACCCTTATCTGCTCCATGATATGGACAAGGCAGTGGATCGGATTCGTCAGGCCATTGAAGAAGGGGAAAATATCCTTGTTTACGGTGACTATGATGCGGATGGTATGACTTCAGCTTCGATTGTGAAGGAAAGTTTGGAACAGCTTGGCGCTGAGTGCTGTGTATACTTGCCCAATCGTTTTACTGATGGCTATGGTCCAAATGCTAGTGTTTATAAATACTTTATCGAGCAAGAAGGGATTTCCTTGATTGTGACAGTGGATAATGGGGTAGCGGGTCACGAGGCTATTGAATTGGCCCAGTCTATGGGAGTAGATGTTATTGTGACCGACCACCATTCCATGCCTGAAACCTTACCAGATGCCTATGCTATTGTCCATCCTGAACATCCAGATGCGAACTATCCTTTCAAATATTTGGCTGGTTGTGGAGTTGCTTTCAAGCTGGCTTGTGCCCTGTTAGAAGAAGTACAAGTGGAATTGCTTGATTTGGTCGCTATTGGTACCATTGCTGATATGGTGAGTTTGACAGATGAGAACCGTATATTAGTTCAATATGGTCTGGAAATGTTGGGGCACACTCAGCGCATTGGTCTACAAGAAATGCTGGACATGGCTGGGATTGCTGCTAACGAGGTGACAGAAGAGACAGTTGGTTTCCAGATTGCCCCTCGTTTGAATGCCTTGGGTCGCTTGGATGATCCTAATCCTGCCATTGATTTGCTGACTGGATTTGACGACGAGGAGGCGCATGAGATTGCCCTTATGATTCATCAGAAAAACGAAGAGCGCAAGGAAATCGTCCAGTCTATCTATGAAGAAGCTAAGACCATGGTGGATCCTGAGAAGAAGGTCCAGGTTTTGGCCAAGGAAGGCTGGAATCCTGGGGTTCTAGGTATCGTGGCTGGTCGTTTGTTGGAAGAACTAGGGCAGACAGTCATCGTTCTCAATATAGAGGACGGTCGTGCCAAGGGTAGTGCTCGTAGCGTGGAAGCGGTCGATATTTTTGAGGCTCTGGATCCTCATAGAGACCTCTTCATAGCCTTTGGTGGCCATGCTGGCGCAGCAGGAATGACGCTGGAAGTGGAGAAACTCTCAGATTTATCTCAGGTTTTGGAAGATTATGTCCGTGAAAAAGGTACAGATGCTGCTGGCAAGAACAAGTTAAACTTAGATGAAGAGCTAGACTTGGAGACACTTAGCTTGGAAACGGTCAAAAGTTTTGAACGTTTAGCTCCCTTTGGAATGAACAATCAGAAACCTGTCTTTTATATCAAGGATTTTCAGGTCGAAAGTGCCCGTACTATGGGGGCAGGCAATGCCCATCTCAAGTTGAAAATTTCCAAAGGTGAGGCGAGTTTTGAAGTGGTAGCCTTCGGTCAAGGCAGATTGGCAACAGAATTTGCCCAAACCAAGAATCTAGAGTTGGCAGTTAAATTGTCTGTCAACCAATGGAATGGTCAAACTGCCCTCCAGTTGATGATGGTGGATGCGCGTGTAGAGGGTGTTCAACTCTTTAACATCCGTGGGAAGAATGCAGTCTTGCCAGAAGGAGTTCCGGTCTTGGATTTTGCTGGAGAATTGCCGAATCTGGCGGATAGTGAAGCTGTTATCGTAAAAAACGTTCCTGAGGATATTACTCAGCTGAAGACCATTTTTCAGGAACAGAATTTCTCTGTTGTCTATTTCAAAAATGATATTGACAAGGCCTACTATCTGACAGGCTATGGGACTAGAGAGCAGTTTGCCAAATTGTACAAGACCATCTACAAGTTCCCAGAGTTTGATATTCGCTACAAACTGAAGGATTTGGCGGCTTATCTCAATATTCAACAAATCTTGCTGGTCAAGATGATTCAAGTATTTGAAGAACTAGGCTTTGTGACCATCAAAGATGGTGTCATGACAGTGAATAAAGAGGCACCGAAGCGAGAGATCGGAGAAAGTCAGATTTACCAAAATCTCAAACAAACCGTTAAAGACCAAGAAATGATGGCGCTGGGTACCGTGCAAGAAATTTATGACTTTTTAATGGAAAAAGAGTAGACGTAGGAAAGAGTTGGGCGACCAGCTCTTTTTTGAAAACAAATCTTCATTTTGAAAATCATCAAAAAAATGGTATAATGGTAGGAAAAGATTCGGCTAAAAGTAATAGTGCTTTTAGAATAAGAGGGCAAGTAACCCTATAATCAAGATAAACTAAGCTTTCGGAGGAAAAATGAGTAATATCAGTTTAACAACACTTGGTGGTGTGCGTGAAAATGGGAAAAATATGTATATCGCTGAAATCGATGGGTCTATTTTCGTTTTGGATGCAGGTCTAAAGTACCCTGAAAATGAACAACTAGGGGTGGATGTGGTTATTCCTAATATGGACTACCTTTTTGAAAATAGCGACCGTATCGCAGGGGTCTTCTTGACCCACGGCCATGCGGATGCCATTGGTGCGCTGCCTTATCTCTTGGCTGAAGCTAAGGTGCCTGTATTTGGGTCTGAGCTGACCATTGAGTTGGCCAAACTCTTTGTCAAAGGAAATGACACAGTTAAGAAATTCAATGATTTCCATGTTATCGATGAGGATACGGAGATTGATTTTGGAGGAACTGTGGTGTCCTTCTTCCGTACGACCCACTCTATCCCAGAAAGTCTGGGTGTTGTCTTGAAGACAGCTGAAGGTAGTATCGTTTATACAGGTGACTTCAAATTTGACCAGACAGCTAGTGAATCTTATGCGACAGACTTCGCTCGTTTGGCAGAAATCGGTCGTGATGGAGTTCTAGCTCTTCTTAGCGATTCAGCCAATGCAGATAGCAATATCCAAGTGGCTAGCGAAAGTGAAGTTGGGGACGAGATCACTCAAACCATTTCGGACTGGGATGGTCGTATCATTGTTGCAGCAGTAGCCAGCAACCTCTCTCGTATCCAGCAGGTGTTTGACGCTGCGGATGCAACAGGTCGTCGTGTGGTCTTGACAGGATTTGATATTGAAAATATCGTCCGCACTGCTATTCGCCTTAAGAAATTGTCTCTAGCTAATGAGAGTCTTTTGATTAAGCCAAAAGATATGTCTCGCTTTGAAGACCATGAGTTGATTATCCTTGAGACAGGTCGTATGGGTGAGCCTATCAACGGTCTTCGCAAGATGTCGATTGGTCGCCACCGTTATGTGGAAATCAAGGACGGTGACCTGGTCTATATCGTAACGACTCCATCTATCGCCAAAGAAGCAGTCATGGCGCGTGTGGAAAACATGATTTACCAAGCTGGTGGGGTTGTCAAACTGATCACCCAAAGCTTGCGTGTGTCAGGGCACGGAAATGCGCGTGACTTGCAGTTGATGATTAATCTCTTGCAACCCAAGTATCTCTTCCCAATTCAAGGGGAATACCGTGAGTTAGATGCCCATGCTAAGGCTGCTATGGCAGTTGGGATGTTGCCAGAACGCATTTTCATCCCTAAAAAGGGAACCAGCATGGCTTATGAGAATGGGGACTTTGTCCCAGCTGGAGCGGTTTCGGCAGGGGATGTCTTGATTGACGGAAATGCTATCGGTGATGTTGGAAATGTGGTCCTTCGTGACCGTAAGGTCTTGTCAGAGGATGGTATTTTTATCGTCGCAATTACCGTTAACCGTCGTGAGAAGAAAATTGTAGCCAAGGCTCGTGTTCATACGCGCGGATTTGTTTATCTCAAGAAGAGTCGCGATATTCTCCGTGAAAGTTCAGAATTGATTAACCAAACGGTAGAAGACTATCTTCAAGGAGATGACTTTGACTGGGCAGATCTCAAAGGGAAGGTTCGTGATAATCTGACCAAGTACCTCTTTGACCAAACCAAGCGTCGTCCAGCTATTTTACCAGTAGTCATGGAAGCGAAATAATCGTTGAAATAAACAGAGAGAAAGTCGAGTTTCGGCTTTTTCTTATAGAAAAATAGAGGAAAAATTATGGCAGTAATGAAAATCGAGTATTACTCACAAGTTTTGGATATGGAGTGGGGAGTGAATGTCCTCTATCCTGATGCTAATCGAGTGGAAGAACCAGATTGTAAAGACATTCCTGTCTTGTACCTCTTGCACGGGATGTCTGGCAATCATAATAGTTGGCTCAAGCGGACTAATGTAGAACGCTTACTTCGGGGGACTAATCTCATTGTCGTTATGCCCAATACTAGCAATGGTTGGTACACTGATACTCAGTATGGTTTTGATTATTACACAGCTCTGGCAGAGGAATTGCCAGAGGTTTTAAAACGCTTCTTCCCTAATATGACTAGCAAGCGTGAAAAGACCTTTATCGCTGGTCTCTCTATGGGAGGTTACGGCTGTTTTAAACTGGCTCTTGCTACAAATCGTTTCTCTCGTGCAGCTAGTTTTTCGGGTGCCCTTAGCTTTCAAGAGTTTTCTCCTGAAAGCCAAAATCTGGGGACACCAGCTTACTGGAGAGGTGTGTTTGGGGAGATTAAAGATTGGACAGCTAGCCCCTATTCTCTTGAAAGTCTGGCTAAAAAATCGGACAAAAAGACCAAGCTGTGGGCTTGGTGTGGTGAGCAGGATTTCTTGTATGAAGCCAATAATCTCGCAGTGAAAAACCTCAAAAAGCTGGGATTTGATGTGACCTATAGCCATAGCGCTGGAACTCACGAATGGTACTATTGGGAAAAACAATTGGAACGGTTTCTAGGAACTCTGCCAATTGATTTCAAATTAGAAGAGAGATTGAGTTAGTTTTTTATAAATGAACCACTATTTATAGTTATTCTTGGATTTAAAACAATGCTGGAAGTCTGTTTTCACTAGACTTTTCAAACGAAAGTAGTAGAATAGTAATAAGATACTGGAGGAAAGAGAGTAGGAAATGTACCGTTATCAAATTGGCATTCCCACATTAGAATATGATCAGTTTGTCAAAGAACATGAATTAGCTAATGTATTACAAAGCAGTGCTTGGGAAAAAGTGAAATCTGATTGGAATCATGAGAAATTTGGTGTCTATGAAGAGGGGAAGTTACTGGCTGTGGCTAGTATTCTCATAAAATCTCTGCCTTTAGGCTATAAAATGTTTTATATTCCAAGAGGACCTATATTGGATTACAGGGATATAGAACTTTTAAAGTTTGTCCTGCAGTCTATTAAGTCTTATGCTCGCAGTAAGAGAGCGGTTTTTGTGACTTTCGATCCAAGTATTTGTCTATCTCAATATTTGGTCAATCAAGATAAGATAGAATATCCTGAAAATCTTGCTATTGTTGAGATTTTAGGGCAATTAGGAGTGAAATGGTCTGGGCGGACAACCGAGATGGATGACACCATTCAGCCTCGTATTCAGGCGAAAATATACAAGGAAAATTTTGAAGAAGATAAACTTTCTAAATCAACGAGGCAAGCTATCCGAACAGCACGAAACAAAGGGCTTGAGATTCAATATGGTGGACTGGAACTATTAGATTCATTTTCGGAGTTGATGAAAAAAACTGAGAAGCGAAAAGAGATTCATTTAAGAAACGAAGCCTATTATAAAAAATTATTAGATAACTTCAAAGAAGATTCTTATATCACGCTAACGAGTTTGGATGTTTCTAAGCGTTTAAGAGAATTAGAAGAACAGTTAGCTAAAAACAAAGCGTTGGAAGAGGCGATTACTAAGTCGACTCGAACTTCAAAAGTAGAGGCACAGAAGAAGGAAAAAGAGCGTTTGGTAGAGGAAATAGATTTCTTGCAGGGATATATGAATATGGGAAAATCAAACATTCCCTTAGCGGCTACTTTGAGTTTGGAATTTGGTAATACCTCTGTCAATCTATATGCTGGTATGGATGATGATTTTAAACGTTACAATGCACCAATTTTAACTTGGTATGAAACGGCTCGCTATGCCTTTGAGCGAGGTATGTTGTGGCAAAATTTAGGTGGTGTTGAAAACTCTCTCAATGGTGGACTTTATCATTTTAAGGAAAAATTTAATCCAACGATTGAAGAATATTTGGGAGAATTTACAATGCCTACCCATCCTCTCTATCCTCTGTTAAGACTTGCTCTTGATTTCCGTAAAACATTAAGAAAAAAACATAGAAAGTAAGTATATGGCACTAATTACACTCACGAAAGAAGAGTTTCAGGCTTATTCTGATCAGGTTTCTTCTCGTTCCTTTATGCAATCTGTCCAGATGGGGGACTTATTAGAAAAAAGAGGGGCTCGAATTGTTTATCTTGCTTTGAAACAAGAAGGAGAGATTCAAGTTGCAGCTCTGGTTTATAGCTTGCCCATGCTGGGTGGTCTGCATATGGAGATCAATTCGGGGCCGATTTATACCCAACAAGATGCTCTTCCAGTTTTTTATGCGGAGTTAAAAGAATATGCCAAGCAAAATGGTGTATTAGAGTTGCTTGTAAAACCTTATGAAACTTATCAAACTTTTGATAGCCAAGGTAATCCAATAGATGCTGAGAAAAAAAGTATCATTCAAGGTTTAACTGATTTAGGTTATCAATTTGATGGATTGACAAGAGGTTATCCAGGTGGAGAACCAGATTGGTTATATTATAAAGATTTGACTGAATTAACTGAAAAGAATTTGCTTAAAAGTTTTAGCAAAAAAGGGAAGCCTTTGGTGAAAAAGGCTGAAACGTTTGGCATTCGGTTGAAAAAGTTAAAACGTGAAGAACTATCGATTTTTAAGAATATAACAAAAGAAACCTCTGAACGTAGAGAATATAGTGATAAAAGTTTAGAATACTATGAGCACTTTTATGATTCATTTGGAGAACAAGCGGAGTTTCTCATAGCAACTTTGAATTTTTCGGACTATATGAGCAAATTGCAAGGTGAACAAAGTAAACTAGAAGAAATCTTGGACAAGTTGCGACTTGATTTGAGTAAAAATCCTCATTCTGAGAAAAAACAAAATCAACTGAGAGAATATTCTAGTCAATTTGAAACTTTTGAAGTTCGAAAAGCAGAAGCGCGAGACTTGATTGAAAAATATGGAGAAGAAGATATTGTTTTAGCCGGGAGTTTATTTGTTTATATGCCTCAGGAAACGACTTACCTCTTTAGTGGTTCCTACACTGAATTTAATAAGTTTTATGCCCCTGCACTGCTTCAAAAATATGTTATGTTGGAAAGTATAAAACGTGGAATACCTAAATACAACTTCCTAGGCATTCAAGGGATTTTTGATGGTAGTGATGGTGTTTTGCGTTTTAAACAAAATTTTAATGGCTATATTGTACGCAAAGCGGGTACTTTCCGTTATCATCCATCGCCTTTAAAATACAAAGCTATTCAGTTATTCAAAAAAATATTAGGACGTTAAGATGAGAAAGCCAGTATTTAGGTTTCTTTCAGCTTGTTTTAGTAAAATAGACTTTATTTGCTAGAAAGGTAGAGAGACATGCGCTGGATTTTTCGTTTGATAGGGGCTTTCTTTTCTTTTATTTGGCGTTTGTTTTGGCGCCTGGTTTGGATTGTTTTGCTTTTATGCACTCTTGCTTTTGGATTTCTCTGGTATCTGAACGGGGATTTTCAAGGAGCGATGAAGCAAGTTGAACGGTCAGTAAAGATTGGTCAACAAAGTATTGACCAATGGGAAAGAACAGGGCAACTGCCTAAGTTGAACCAGACAGATAGCCACCAGCATTCTGAAGGAAGATGGCCACAGGCTTCTGCTCGTATTTACTTGGATCCCCAGATGGATTCACGCTTTCAAGAAGCTTATGTAGAAGCCGTCCAGAATTGGAATCAAACTGGTGCTTTTAACTTTGAAATCGTGACTGAGGCCAGCAAGGCAGATATTATGGCTACGGAGATGAATGACGGAGGCATTCCTGTGGCAGGAGAGGCGGAAAGTCAGACCAACCTCTTAACGGGACAATTTTTGTCTGTAACGGTTCGGTTGAATCATTATTATCTCTCCAATCCTGACTATGGCTATTCCTATGAGCGCATTGTTCATACGGCAGAACATGAGTTGGGTCATGCAATTGGTTTGGACCATACAGATGAGAAGTCTGTCATGCAACCTGCAGGTTCCTTTTATGGTATCCAGAAAGAGGATGTTGCAAGACTTCGAAAATTATATGAGACCAATGAGTAGGGAACTATCTTTCCCTACTTTTTTGTTATAATGGAACTATGAATAACTTGATTAAATCAAAACTAGAGCTCTTGCCGACCAGCCCTGGTTGCTACATTCACAAGGATAAAAATGGCACCATTATCTATGTAGGAAAGGCTAAAAATCTGCGTAACCGCGTGAGGTCTTATTTCCGTGGAAGTCATGATACCAAAACAGAGGCCTTGGTGTCTGAAATTGTGGATTTTGAATTTATTGTTACTGAGTCTAATATTGAGGCGCTTCTCCTAGAAATCAACCTGATCAAGGAAAACAAGCCTAAGTACAATATCATGCTCAAGGATGATAAGTCCTATCCTTTCATCAAAATCACCCATGAACGCTATCCTCGTTTGATTATCACCCGTCAGGTCAAGAAGGACGGCGGTCTCTACTTTGGACCTTATCCAGATGTAGGGGCAGCCAATGAAATCAAGCGGTTGCTGGATCGAATTTTCCCTTTTAGAAAGTGTACCAATCCACCGTCTAAGGTTTGTTTTTATTACCATATCGGTCAATGTATGGCCCATACCATCTGTAAGAAGGATGAGGACTATTTCAAGTCTATGGCTCAGGAGGTTTCTGATTTCCTAAAAGGGCAGGATGACAAAATTATCGATGACCTCAAGGGCAAAATGGCAACGGCAGCCCAGACTATGGAGTTTGAACGTGCGGCGGAATACCGTGATCTGATTCAGGCCATTGGAACACTTCGAACCAAGCAACGGGTCATGGCCAAGGATCTCCAAAATCGGGATGTCTTTGGCTACTATGTGGACAAGGGATGGATGTGTGTCCAGGTTTTCTTTGTTCGTCAGGGCAAGCTTATTGAGCGCGATGTCAATCTTTTCCCCTATTATAATGATCCGGATGAGGACTTTCTAACCTATGTAGGACAATTCTATCAAGAAAAATCTCATCTAGTTCCCAATGAGGTACTGATTCCGCAGGATATTGACGAAGAAGCTGTAAAGGCTTTGGTAGACACCAAGATTGTCAAACCCCAGCGTGGAGAGAAAAAGCAACTGGTCAATCTGGCTATAAAGAATGCTCGAGTCAGCCTAGAGCAGAAATTTAACCTGCTAGAGAAATCTGTCGAAAAAACACAGGGGGCTATTGAAAATCTAGGACGTTTGCTCCAAATACCGACCCCAGTCCGCATCGAGTCCTTCGATAACTCCAACATCATGGGGACCAGTCCTGTTTCAGCCATGGTGGTCTTTGTTAACGGCAAACCAAGTAAAAAAGATTACCGTAAGTATAAAATAAAGACCGTAGTCGGGCCAGACGACTATGCTAGTATGCGAGAGGTCATTCGCAGGCGCTATGGTCGAGTACAGCGTGACGGTTTGACTCCTCCAGATTTGATTGTGATTGATGGGGGACAAGGTCAAGTCAATATTGCCAAGCAAGTCATCCAAGATGAGCTGGGCTTGGATATCCCCATTGCAGGTTTGCAAAAGAATGATAAGCACCAAACCCATGAATTGCTCTTTGGAGATCCGCTTGAGGTGGTGGAGTTATCTCGCAATTCTCAGGAATTTTTCCTCCTCCAACGTATCCAAGATGAGGTGCACCGCTTTGCCATTACCTTCCACCGTCAACTGCGCTCCAAAAATTCCTTTTCATCACAATTGGATGGTATTGAAGGGTTGGGACCTAAACGCAAGCAGAATCTCATGAAGCATTTCAAGTCTTTGACCAAAATCAAGGAAGCCAGTGTGGATGAGATTGTCGAAGTTGGAGTACCTAGAGCGGTTGCAGAGGCTGTGCAGAGGAAGTTGAACCCGCAGGAGGCAGAAGCCTTGCTTCAAGTTGCGGAAGAAAGAGTAGATTACCAAACAGAAGGAGAACACAATGAATCATAAAATCGCAATTTTATCAGATATTCATGGCAATACAACTGCCTTAGAAGCAGTGATTGCAGATGCTAAAAATCAAGGAGTCAGTGAATACTGGCTTCTGGGAGATATTTTTCTTCCTGGTCCAGGTGCAAATGACTTGGTCGCCCTGCTAAAGGACCTTCCTATCACAGCCAGTGTTCGAGGCAATTGGGATGATTGTGTCCTTGAGGCCTTGGATGGTGAATACGGTTTGGGAGATCCACAAGAAATCCAGTCAATGCGAATGACCCAGTTTTTGATGGAGCGAATGGATCCTGCAACGATTGTCTGGCTACGAAGCTTGCCTTTGCTGGAAAAGAAAGAAGTTGAGGGGCTGCGCTTTTCTATCTCTCATAATTTACCTGACAAAAATTATGGGGGTGACTTGTTGGTTGGGAATGATACAGAAAAATTTGACCAACTGCTAGATGCGGAAACCGACGTGGCAGTCTATGGTCATGTTCACAAGCAGTTGCTTCGTTATGGCAGTCAAGGGCAACAAATCATCAATCCAGGGTCGATTGGCATGCCCTATTTTAATTGGGAGGCGTTAAAAAATCACCGTGCCCAGTATGCCGTGATAGAAGTTGAAGATGGGGAATTGGTCAATATCCAATTTCGTAAAGTCGCTTATGATTACGAAGGTGAGTTAGAATTGGCCAAGTCCAAGGGACTTCCCTTTATCGAAATGTATGAAGAACTACGAAGAGAAGACAACTATCAGGGGCACAATCTGGAACTCTTAGCAAGCTTAATAGAAAAGCATGGGTATGTAGAAGATGTGAAGAATTTTTTTGATTTTTTGTAAGAGTTTCCTAAAATAACCAATGCAAACTAAAAAAGCGCTTGGCTGGTCCAATCGCTTTTAGTATATCTTATTGAAACTGAGATTGATCTGGGAGGTAAGAACCACCTAGATAAGTGTTGCTGAGTTTTTCAAGGGTTCCGTCTTGATAGAGTTCTTTGAGCGCTTTATCAAATTTTTCTTTAAACTCCTTTTGGTCGCTTGAGAAAACGATATAGTTGTTGGGGCTATCGGCAGAAGGTAAATCAACGACTGAGAGATCTAAGCCACGGTCCTTGATAATCTTTTGAACCGATACCTTGTCAAAAACTAGGAAATCAAATTCACCGTTAGAGAGGTCTAAGATTCGTTTACCGATATCCTCTCCAGAAAAATTGATAGTAGCGGGATTGTCAGTGTGTTTTTGATTCCAGTTATTGATGAATTGAGCGTTTGAAGTTCCAGTATCCTCTTGCGTTGTTTTGCCAGCGATTTGGTCAAGTGAAGTCAGAGGATTTTTCTTGTTGCTGACAAGTACGAGGGGATTATTCGAAATTGGAAGTGAGTAGAGGTATTTTTCAGCACGCTCTTTTGTGTAACTCAAGTTATTAGCTGCTGCTTGATAATGACCAGAATCAAGTCCTGGGAAGATACTTTCCCAGGCGGTTCTTTGGAATTGAATCTCGTAGTCGCTGAGTTTTTCATCCACTGCTTTCAGAACTTCGATATCGAAGCCTGTTAGATTGCCCTTATCTTCGTAGTCAAATGGTGGCACATCGCCAGCTGTAGCAACGACGATTGTCTTTTGAGAGCTGGTCTCTTTAGGTGTGGCTTGATTTCCACAGGCAACCAAAAATGGTAGGATGGCTAATAATAGGCTAAATTTTTTCATAATATCTCCATTCAAATGTAAAGTACTTGTTAGTTTATCAGAAACTGTCTTGATGAACCAATATATATTTTTTATGGCTGTGATAAAAAATCTTAATCATGAAAAATCCCTGCAAGCTCTTTCAAATTATGGTAGAATGGAAGCAGTAGAATTAGAAAAGGAAATCGATTATGAAATTTCTTGAATTAAATAAAAAACGTCATGCGACTAAGCATTTCACTGATAAGCCAGTTGATCCAAAAGATGTGCGTACGGCTATCGAAATTGCAACCTTGGCACCAAGTGCCCACAACAGCCAGCCATGGAAATTTGTAGTGGTGCGTGAGAAAAATGCCGAACTAGCAAAATTGGCTTACGGTTCAAACTTTGAACAGGTATCATCAGCGCCTGTAACTATTGCCTTGTTTACAGACACAGATTTGGCTAAACGTGCTCGTAAGATTGCCCGAGTTGGTGGTGCTAACAATTTCTCAGAAGAACAACTTCAATATTTTATGAAGAATTTGCCTGCTGAATTTGCCCGTTACAATGAACAACAAGTCAGCGACTACCTAGCCCTCAATGCAGGTTTGGTTGCTATGAACTTGATTCTCGCTCTTACAGACCAAGGAATCGGATCAAATCTTATTCTTGGATTTGACAAATCAAAAGTCAACGAAGTTTTGGACATTGAAGACCGTTTCCGCCCAGAACTCTTGATTACGGTAGGTTACACAGACGAAAAATTGGAACCAAGCTACCGCTTGCCAGTAGATGAAATCATCGAGAAAAGATAGAAGGAAGATATTATGACAGCAATTGATTTTACAGCAGAAGTAGAAAAACGCAAAGAAGACCTCTTGGCGGACTTGTTTAGCCTTTTGGAAATTAACTCAGAACGTGATGATAGCAAGGCGGATGCTCAGCATCCATTTGGTCCTGGTCCAGTAAAAGCCTTGGAGAAATTCCTTGAAATCGCAGACCGTGATGGTTATCCAACTAAGAATGTTGATAACTATGCAGGACATTTCGAGTTTGGTGATGGAGAAGAAGTTCTCGGAATCTTTGCCCACATGGATGTGGTGCCTGCTGGTAGTGGTTGGGACACAGATCCTTACACACCAACTATCAAAGATGGTCGTCTCTATGCGCGTGGTGCTTCTGATGACAAGGGACCTACAACAGCTTGTTACTATGGCTTGAAAATCATCAAAGAATTGGGTCTTCCAACTTCTAAGAAAGTCCGCTTCATCGTGGGAACTGATGAAGAATCAGGCTGGGCAGACATGGACTACTACTTCGAGCACGTAGGACTTGCAAAACCAGACTTCGGTTTCTCTCCAGATGCTGAATTCCCTATCATCAACGGTGAAAAAGGAAACATTACAGAATATCTCCACTTTGCAGGTGAAAATGCAGGCGCTGCCCGTCTTCACAGCTTTACAGGTGGTTTGCGTGAAAACATGGTACCTGAATCAGCAACAGCAGTCGTTTCAGGTGATTTGGCTGACTTGCAAGCTAAACTAGATTCATTTGTTGCAGAACACAAACTTAGGGGAGAACTCCAAGAAGAGGATGGTCAATACAAGGTGACTATCATTGGGAAATCAGCCCATGGTGCTATGCCTGCTTCAGGTGTCAATGGGGCGACTTACCTAGCTCTTTTCCTCAGTCAGTTCGACTTTGCTGGACCAGCCAAAGACTACCTTGATATTGCTGGTAAAATTCTCTTGAACGACCATGAGGGTGAAAACCTTAAGATTGCTCATGTGGATGAAAAGATGGGTGCCCTTTCTATGAATGCCGGTGTCTTCCGCTTTGACGAAACAGGCGCTGATAATACTATTGCCCTCAACATCCGTTATCCAAAAGGAACAAGTCCAGAGCAAATCAAGTCAATCCTTGAAAACTTGCCAGTTGCTTCTGTTAGCCTTTCTGAGCACGGTCATACCCCTCACTATGTGCCAATGGAAGATCCACTTGTGCAAACCTTGTTGAATGTTTATGAAAAACAAACTGGTCTTAAAGGTCACGAGCAAGTTATCGGTGGTGGAACCTTTGGTCGCTTGCTAGAACGAGGTGTTGCCTATGGTGCCATGTTCCCAGACTCAATTGACACCATGCACCAAGCCAATGAATTTATCGCCTTGGATGATCTCTTCCGAGCAGCAGCAATCTATGCCGAAGCTATTTACGAATTGATCAAATAAAACGATAGAAGTCTGAGATTTTATGCTTAGACTTCTTTTTGGAGGGAAAGTAGATGTCTCAAATTGAAAGAATCAAGCAGGCTATTATGGCAGATCCTCAGAATGCTACCTATACAAAGCGTGGCATCGAGCCTCTCTTTGCAGCGCCAAAGACTGCTCGCATCAATATCATCGGTCAGGCACCAGGACTTAAAACCCAAGAGGCAGGCCTTTATTGGAAAGATAAGAGTGGTGACCGCTTGAGAGACTGGCTAGGTGTGGATGAAGATACCTTTTACAATTCAGGCTATTTTGCTGTTCTGCCTATGGATTTCTACTTTCCAGGGCATGGTAAGTCAGGTGACCTGCCACCGAGAACTGGCTTTGCTGAAAAATGGCATCCGAAGCTCTTGCAAGAATTACCAGATATTCAATTGACCCTCTTGATTGGTCAATATGCCCAAGCCTACTATTTACATGAGAAAATCAGTGGCAAGGTGACAGAACGGGTAAAACATTATCAGAATTACTTGCCAGAGTATTTTCCTTTAGTTCACCCCTCACCGCGAAATCAAATCTGGATGGCTAAAAATCCTTGGTTTGAGTCAGAAGTGGTGCCAGACTTGAAAAAAAGAATTAAAACCATTTTATAGTCAATGAAAATCAAAGAGCAAACTAGGAAGCTAGCCGCAGGCTGCTCAAAGTACAGCTTTGAGGTTGTGGATAGAACTGACGAAGTCAGTAACCATACCTACGGTAAGGCGACGCTGACGTGGTTTGAAGAGATTTTCGAAGAGTATTAGGAGAAAAAGAATGAAAGAAATTTCCTTTGACGCATTTTACCAGCTTTATCAAAACGACCAACTTTCTCTAGTGGACGTGAGAGAAGTGGATGAGTTTGAAGCTCTTCATTTAGAAGGTGCTCAGAATCTTCCTCTGAGTCAATTAGACGATATCTATGATCAGTTGGACAAGGACCAGTTACATTATGTCATTTGTAAATCTGGAATGAGATCGGCGCGCGCTTGTCAATTTCTAGCTGAACAAGGTTATGAGGTTATCAATGTCCAAGGTGGCATGATGGCCTTTGAAGAACTTTAAAAATTTGCATTTCTCCTACTTGGTGTGGACTGGGTAGGGGATTTTATTTTTAGACAATTCTCATTTTTAAGAATCTTGAAAACATTCAATATTTACTTCGTGAAGCTTTTTTCATACTCCTATTCATGATATACTAGGTCAGTATTTTATAAATATGAAGGAGATTTTCATGGCTAAAAAAGGTGCCTTAACAGGTTTACTCCTGTTTGGAATATTTTTTGGTGCGGGGAACTTGATTTTTCCGCCTTCTCTAGGTGCTCTATCTGGAGAACATTTTCTTCCTGCCATCGCAGGTTTTGTCTTTTCAGGCGTCGGTATCGCCGTCTTGACTCTTATTATTGGAACGCTAAATCCTAAAGGATATATCTACGAGATTTCAACAAAGATAGCGCCTTGGTTTGCGACTCTATACCTCTCAGTTCTTTACTTGTCAATCGGTCCATTCTTTGCTATCCCACGTACAGCTACAACAGCTTACGAAGTAGGGATTAGCCCCCTTCTGTCGGATGCAAGTAAAGGTCTTGGTTTGATTGTCTTTACGATTCTGTATTTTGCAGCAGCTTATTTAATTTCGCTCAATCCATCAAAAATCTTGGACCGCATCGGCCGTATTTTAACGCCAGTCTTTGCGATTTTGATCGTTATCTTGGTTGTTCTGGGAGCTTTCAAATACGGTGGAACAAGTCCTCAAGCTGCTTCAGCTGCGTATCAAGCTTCTGCTTTTGGTACAGGTTTCCTCGAAGGTTACAATACCTTGGATGCCCTTGCTTCAGTTGCCTTTAGCGTAATCGCAGTTCAAACCTTGAAACAACTTGGATTTTCAAGTAAGAAAGAATACATTTCAACTATTTGGGTGGTTGGTATCGTTGTTGCTCTTGCCTTCAGCGCTCTTTATATCGGTTTAGGTTTCCTTGGAAATCATTTCCCAGTACCTGCTGAAGCGATGAAGGGTGGAACACCAGGTGTTTACATCTTGTCACAAGCTACTCAAGAAATCTTTGGTTCAACAGCCCAACTCTTCCTTGCAGCTATGGTTACCGTAACCTGCTTCACAACAACGGTTGGTTTGATTGTGTCAACAGCTGAGTTCTTTAATGAACGTTTCCCACAAATCAGTTATAAGGTTTATGCGACAGCCTTTACCTTGATTGGATTTGCTATTGCCAATTTGGGTCTTGATGCGATTATCAAGTACTCAATCCCTGTACTGGTTATCTTGTACCCAATCACGATTGCCATCGTTATGATTGTCATTGTCAACAAATTTGTGGCTCTTTCAAAACCAGGTATGCAGTTGACAATTGCTGTGGTTACAGCTATTGCCATTGCAAGCGTACTAGGAAGCTCATTTAAGGTTGAGTTTCTTGCAAATCTTGTCAATGCTCTTCCTTTTGCCAAGGCATCTCTCCCATGGTTGGTACCAGCCATTGTCGGAATCTTGCTCTCATTGGTTTTACCAAATAAGCAAGAAAGCGATGTTTTTGAAATGGAATAATCATTAAAATCACTTTTGTAGCCAAGTCTACAGGAGTGATTTTCTTTTTTTATCCGATGATAAATGTGTTATAATAGGTAGCAAAAGAGGTGAAGAAATGAATCAAACAGTAGAATATATCAAAGAACTGACAGCCATTGCGTCGCCAACGGGCTTCACTCGGGAGATTTCGGACTATTTAGTCAAGACTCTAGAAGGTTTTGGTTACCAACCGGTTCGCACAGCCAAGGGCGGTGTCAATGTAACTATTAAAGGTCAAAATGATGAGCAACAACGCTATGTGACTGCCCATGTAGATACGCTGGGTGCTATTGTCCGTGCTGTCAAAGCAGACGGTCGTCTCAAAATGGACCGTATCGGTGGTTTTTCTTGGAACATGATTGAAGGAGAAAACTGTACCGTTCATGTAGCTAGCACAGGTCAAAAGGTATCAGGAACCATCCTCATCCACCAAACTTCTTGCCATGTCTACAAGGATGCAGGAACTGCAGAACGCACGCAAGACAATATGGAAGTGCGCTTGGACGCCAAAGTAACCAATGAAAAAGAAACTCGTGCTCTTGGAATTGAGGTTGGTGATTTTATCAGCTTTGACCCACGAACGGTTGTGACAGAGACAGGCTTTATCAAGTCTCGTCATTTGGATGACAAGGTCAGCGCAGCAATTTTGCTTAATCTGCTTCGTATTTATAAGGAAGAGAAGATTGAATTGCCAGTTACAACCCATTTTGCTTTTTCAGTTTTTGAAGAAGTGGGGCATGGAGCTAACTCTAATATCCCTGCTCAGGTAGTCGAATATCTGGCTGTGGATATGGGCGCTATGGGAGATGACCAGCAAACAGACGAATATACAGTGTCTATCTGTGTCAAGGATGCTTCAGGGCCTTATCACTATGACTTCCGTCAACATTTGGTTGCTTTGGCTAAAGAGCAAGATATTCCTTTTAAGCTGGACATCTATCCATTTTATGGTTCGGACGCTTCAGCAGCTATGTCTGCAGGGGCAGAAGTCAAACACGCTCTTCTCGGAGCTGGTATCGAGTCTAGTCATTCTTATGAGCGTACTCATATTGACTCGGTGATCGCAACGGAGCGTATGGTTGATGCTTATCTTAAGAGCGCATTGGTAGACTAATATGTGCCTGATTTGCCAGAGAATCGAGCTCATTAAAGTTGGGGAAAATCCCTACTTTGTCAAAGAGTTGGACACAGGCTATCTTGTCATTGGGGATCACCAGTATTTTGCAGGTTATAGTCTCTTTCTAGCCAAAGAACACGTCACGGAATTGCACCATTTAGAAAAGGAAACAAGACTCCGTTTTCTAGAGGAAATGAGTCTAGTCCAAGAGGCTGTTGCCACGGCCTTTGCTGCTGAGAAAATGAATATCGAACTTCTAGGCAATGGCGATGCCCACCTTCATTGGCACCTTTTCCCTAGACGAAGAGGTGATATGAATGGTCACGGTCTCAATGGACGTGGTCCAGTTTGGTGGGTACCCTTTGAAGAAATGACCGCAGAAACCTGCCAAGCAAAACCGGATGAGATTAAAAGACTAGTTAAACGTTTATCGATAGAAGTAGATAAACTATTAGAAATAAAGGAGTAGAAATGAAAAAAAAATATCTTGTCTTGACAGCCTTGCTTGCCTTGAGTCTAGCAGCTTGTTCACAAGAAAAAGCAAAAAATGAAGATGGAGCAGCTAAAACAGAACAAACAGCCAAAGCTGATGGAACAGTCGGAAGTAAGCCTCAAGGGGCTGCCCAGAACAAAGCAGAAGTGGTCAATAAAGGTGACTACTACAGCATTCAAGGGAAATACGATGAAATCATCGTAGCAAATAAACATTATCCTTTGTCGAAAGACTATAATCCAGGGGAAAATCCAACAGCCAAGGCAGAGCTGGTCAAACTCATCAAAGCGATGCAAGAGGCAGGTTTCCCGATTAGTGACCATTATAGTGGTTTTAGAAGTTATGAAACTCAGACCAAGCTCTATCAAGATTATGTCAACCAAGATG